>JBAYEZ010000078.1:0-5422 GCA_041667485.1 Bacilli bacterium | reverse complement strand
TATCCCCTTTCTTCTCGGGTGGTCGGCAATCCGACGGGATTAAAAAAACTCGAGGAGGCTGCTCTTCCCGAGTTTAAGCGTTTTGCCATTATGGAAGACGACGTTAGAAAATTCTGAGGTCGTCTTTTTCATTTTTTCGTTTCGCGGAAGACGCCGGCAAGTCTTTCTTCGGAGAATTCGTCATTCATCGCCTGCGGCTCCATCTCGCCCGATTCCGCTTTGAGAAGCTGTTCTCTTGCGACGCAGGTGAGCACTTCGACGGCCAAGTTCTCGACCCCATCGTTATTGACGATGACGTCGGCGTAGTTGCTGGAGGGGTGGACAATCTCGTTGTACATCGGCTGAACCGTCGTGAAATATTGGTTGATGATGTTTTCGAAGCTGCGGGCTCTCTCTTCGTGATCGCGGATGATGCGGCGGAGGAAGCGGCGTTCGTCGCTCGCGGATATGAAGACGCAGAGATCGCTGATGCCGCGAAGATCCTTGTCGACGAGAGCCATGATGCCTTCGGCGATGATGAGATCTTTCGGCACGATGGCTTCGGTCTTGTTGCTGCGGGTTAAGGTCGTGAAGTCGTAGGTGGGTTTTTCAATCGTTTTGCCCGCCTTAAGATCGGCAATCTGTTTCCGCATAAGCGGCCAATCGAAGGCTTTGGGGTGGTCGTAATTGACCTTCATTCGTTCCGCCATGCTCATATCGGATTGATCTTTATAGTAGTCATCAAGAGTGATGTAAGTGATTTTGTCTTCGCCGATCGCCCTGATAATGCTTTCGGTGATATAGGTCTTACCGGAACTAGAGCCGCCGCCAACGAGAATCAATCTGGGCATGTTATTTACCTCTAGCCTTTTATTATAGAAAGGTGGTGCCCTTTTTCCTAGACAAAGGAGAAATTCGTTACAAGTGGTTTCCTTAGCCTTAGAATAGACGACAGTCGGGTATTAAGAGGGGGACTATATGGACATTCGGGAAGCGATCGAACGCTATCAGCCATTCAATGAACAAGAAGAAAAAGACAAAGTCCTGATTTTAAAGGCTTTGCGTGAAGAAAAAGAAATTTTTACTCGTGCTAACACGCTTGCCCATATGACGGCTTCGGCTTGGGTCGTGAATCCCAAGCACGATAAAACCTTGATGGTCTATCACAACATCTACCATTCTTGGAGCTGGCTTGGCGGGCATGCCGATGGTGATGAGAATCTTCTTGAGGTAGCGATCCGCGAAGTCAAAGAAGAAAGCGGCGTGGTCGATGTGAAGCCGATTTCTGAAGACATTTTCTCTCTCGAGGTTTTGACGGTCGACGGCCATATCAAAAAAGGCCAATACGTCTCCTCGCATCTCCACCTTAACGCCACCTATCTCCTTGAGGTGGACGACAAGGATCCTCTCTTCGTCAAACCCGATGAGAATAGCGGGGTCCGCTGGTTCTCTCTTCAAGGGGCGATTGCCGCTTCAAGCGAGCCGTGGTTCCAAGAACGCATCTACGGCAAACTTAACGCAAAACTTGATAAGATATTTCCTAGGAATCATTAATGGATTACGAGAAAGAACTTGAAAAAATCCTCCGCGCTTCGCCCTTGCTTTGGGGAATGATTGAGAAAGCCCCGTCTTTTGGGTTGGATTCCTATTACTTTGGCGCCGGGGCAATCGCTCAAAGCGTTTGGAATTCGCTTTATCGCAAAGACGCCCTCTATGGCATTGCCGATGTCGATTTCGTTTATTTCGATGCCGATCTTTCGTATGAGAAAGAGGACAGCTGCATCAAATTGGTCCAAGGGGCCCTTCAGAATCCATTTCTCGGGATCGATGTCAAAAACGAAGCCAGGGTCCATCTTTGGTATCCAAAGCATTTCGGCTACAGCATTCCGCCGTACCAAAATCTTGAAGAAGCGGTGGATTCCTGGCCGACCACCGTCACGACGATGGGGGTGCGTCTGGAGAAAGATCGCTTGCATATCTACGCCCGATTTGGTCTTGACGACGTTTTTCATGGCATCATCAAGCCAAATAAAATCGCCGTAAAAAAGGAAGTCTACGAGGCTAAATGCCGAAAATGGAAGGCGAAATGGCCCGAGTTAACCGTCGTTGGCTGGGACGATTAACGGACGAGAATCTTTTCGGGGGCCAAGCAATCGGCTTTGATTTGGTTGAAACACTGGGCGAGCGGGAAACCATCGACCAAAGTGTGGCTGACCGTGATGTTGAGAATCAGGTGGTAACGCCCATCCTCTTTTTTGCGGAACTTGTCCCAGCAGATGCGCGGGATCGAAAGATTGTCGTGATCGCCTGAGGGCGTCGGATGGCGCATCGCCACGATTTCGAGTTGTGGGATGCAGGTCGCATAGACGACATCAGGTCTGTCGATGACTGGATCCTGATTCAATTTGCCGTTTGGCGTCGCCATTTTGGCTTTTTCGGTGATGCGATGGACGCGGGCATAGAACTCACGGAAATCAAAGGTCATTTCACAGCCGACATTGTTGTAAATACCCGCTTCGCTCATGACGGTCCAGGTTGGCGCCATAGTCTCATAGCGGTAGACATGCCCTTTTTCTTCGCGAAGATGGAGTTCCGCTACCGAATGGACCCCTTTCATCACGAGATAAAAGAAGTAGGGAAAAAAGGAATCGCCCCGCCCCTTGGCCAGTGCGACGACGGCCTCAACATCGATATCGACATCGAAGCCGTATGTCGGGTCGGGGAAGGTCGAAAACCACGCATATTGATTCCGCTTGGGGAATGTCGTTAAGTCAATTTCTGTTTTTCCGTTCATAAAAGTCAATCCTTTGGGGGTTTGCCACCGATTTTCTTGAGTTCGGAAATAAGCCATGCCTTGTCTGCGGCGTTGTAAACGATATTCTTTTGATCAACATTAATATCGATAATCGGACTCTCCTTGTAGGCGTTATGAACCCAGTCGTCATAGTCTTGCCAGAGGAAGCGGTAGTAGTCGATTAGGCCTTTGTCGAGTTCAAACGAACGGCCTCGTTGCTTGATTCGCTTCAACACCGTTTCGAAGGAGCCATGGAGATAAACCATCACATCGGGCGCTTTCTTCGGGAAGCTCTTTAATTCTTCCATCATCTGCTCAAGCAAATCGTCGTAGAGTTGCATCTCCACGTCGCTGATGCCGTCATTATCGTGGTTTTTCTTAGCGAAATAGTGATCTTCATAGATGCTGCGGTCCATCACGGCATTGTCATCAAGCAGCGCTTTTTTTATCGCGTGGAAACGCGCTTGCAAAAAGTTGAGTTGGAGCAAGAAAGGATAACGATACTTCTGAAGATCCTCTTTGCTCGCCGTATAGAAATAAGGAAGGACCTTATTGTCTTTGACGCTCTCGTAATAAACGGGGAGGTTCAACTCCTCGTGTAGCATTTTTGCCGTCGTCGTTTTGCCAATGCCAATCATTCCACCGATGATAATCACCACGGTTTGCTCCTTTCATTTCGCCAAAGGATGGCCTTTTGCAGAGATTTCGCGCAATTGAGCCAACAAAGCGTTCTTGTCGTCTTCGTTCGTCGCAATGCCGTGGCGATCGTAGTCGAGCACGATGACCGGACTTTCGTGGTAGTCCTTCGCGAGCCATTCGTCATAGCCCTCCCAAAGATAATGGAGATGGGCTAAGGAAGCTTCCGTTAGCTCGTAGGAGCGGCCGCGTTTCTGCAAGCGGGCGTAAACCGTTTCCCAACTCGCTTTGAGATAGATTAAAACATCAGGCTTTTTGCTGGGGGTTCCTGGCGCATCTTCCATCATTTCGTTAAAGAGAGAAAGATAGACCTGAAGCTCGAGGTCGCTGATGCGGCCTTCCTCATGGATTTTCTTGGCGAAGTAGGGGTCTTCGTAAAGCGAGCGGTCCATCACGGCGTTTGGATAGGTGAGAGCCTCTCGTAGATCGCGGATCCGGGTTCGTAAAAACTCAAGCTGAAGCAAGAAGGGATAACGTTGCTTTTGCGTTTCTTCCGGGGTGGCCAAATAGAAGAGAGGCAAGATTTTATTATCCTTAACACTTTCGAAATAAGCGGGGATCCCCATCTCTTCAGAGATGATTTTGCCTGTGGTCGTTTTCCCCAAACCGACCATGCCACTGATAACAATCATAGAAGAACCTCAGCGATAAAAAGCATGTCTTACATTGTACCTGTCCGGTTTCAGAAAGCACCTAAAAAAGAGAACGTTTTGTTAACTATCGGACAATACCCAGCCTTTCATCGAATGTCCTCGCGAAAAAGGAATTTCGTTTTTCGAAAATGTAGTTTTTTAATTCGTTGAGGATGCTACAATAATTAACCGGAGAAAAAAACAGAACCTTTTGTTTGTTTCCTTGTGGAAGCAATCGGAAGTAATCTTTCAGGGTTTCCATAGCTGAAGCGCATGTCTCAGCAGAAACACCAAAAAGCAACGTTCTGTGATTGGATCCGAATAATTCATACACAGGAGGTAACATTTGTATGAAGAAACAGTCGCTTGTCCTACTCGTTTTGGCTGCGGCAGCTCTCGCGGGTTGCAACGGAAACAATGGTGGCTCTACTAGCGCCGGCGCGAGTTACAGCCAGCTCAATGGTGTTGATTTCTTCCAGCTCGAATAAACCGATATCGGCACTTCGACCACTGTCGCAGACGGCAAACTCAGTGCTTATTCGGCTTCCAACCCGTTGAAGATTTCCATGGTCACCGATAGCGGCACCTTGAACGACCACTCCTTCAATGAGTCCGCTTGGAACGGAATCAATGCCTTCGCCGCCAAAAATGGTGGCGTTTTGAACAGCACCACCAATGTCTGCGATACCGGCATTGTCCAGACCAAGTACTATCAGCCGGCCGAAGACGCTTATACCACTCCAGGCCGTGTCGCGGCCATCAGATCCGCTGTGACTTGGGGCGCCAAAGTCGTCATTCTTCCGGGCTATCTCTTCCAGTCGGCCATCAAGACTTGCTTGGATGATGTCTTCTACAAGGATACTTATTTCCTTGCCTTGGATTGCACCAAGTCCGATTCGGATAACAACTATGCCCCTTACGACTACACCGCGAAGGTCACCTCGGTTATTTATCGCGAAGAGCAGGCTGGTTTCGAAGCCGGCTATGCCGCGGTCAAGGAAGGCTATCGCAAACTTGGCTTCTGCGGTGGCATGGCCGTTCCGGCCGTTGTCCGCTATGGCTCGGGCTATTGCCAGGGCGCGGATATTGCCGCCCAAGAGTTGAAACTCGCTGATAATTCCATCGGCATTCAGTATTACTATGCCGGTCAATTCAAGGCGACCGATACGGCCACTTCGTATTGCACCTCTTGGTATCAGGCCGGAACCGAAGTCATCTTCGGCTGCGGCGGCGCGGTCTACAACTCGGTCATCGCTGGTTCGCAAGCCAGCAACAACAAGCCTTGGATCGGTGTCGATGTCAATCAGCACGCCGATTCTTC
>JBAYEZ010000077.1:0-5522 GCA_041667485.1 Bacilli bacterium | reverse complement strand
GTTAAGCCAAAGAAGAGTTTGCCTTCGCCCTTCTTGCAGGTGGAAAGAATGTCGCGGTGGGATTCCTTAGCGAGCAGCGAAACGACTGCAGGCTGGCAAAAACCGCCTTGGCAGCGACCCATCCCCGCTCGAACCCGGCGTTTGACGCCATCGATTGTGGTGGGCGGGATGAGCGAGTGAATCGCATCGATGATCTCGCCTTCCGAGATTTCCTCGCAGCGGCAGACGATGTGCCCATAGGCGGGATTCTTCTTGATGAGGGCATCTCTTTCTTCCAGACTCAAAAGACGGGTTTTGACGATGCCAGGCCGCTTCGGATTGAAGTTTTCTTTCTTGGGTGCTTTCAGCATTTCACTGGCCCACATAGCGATGTCTTCGCCAATGGCAGGGGCCGCCGTGACCCCCGGGGATTGGATGCCAGCAGCATGGAGGATGTTCTTGGTCCATTTGCCTTTTTGGACGACGAAATCCTCTTCATAGGTCGCGGCCCGGGTTCCTGAGAAGTAGGTGATGATGTCGCGTTCAGAGAGGGAATCGATCGTTGTCTTGTGCTTATTAAAGATCGCATCGATGCCTGCTTTGGCTGTCGTGTAGTCTTCCCGATCAGGAATCTCAATGGCATCGGGGCCGACAAGGATGTTTTTATCAGCGGTCGGAATCAAACCTCCGCCTTTGGAATGAGTCTTCTTTTCTTCGCCAAGTTTTGGATACACCGTCATCGCCGTATGGGATAAAGAAGGTGTCACCGCCTTATCAAGGATGCTGTCGGTTCCTTTGCGAGGATGGATCGTGAAGAACTGATCGTCCGCCATCGCCGCGATGACGTCGCTATAGATTCCGGCGGCATTGACAATCACCTTCGGATAAAGCGTTCCGCGGTTGGTGTGGACGGCAGTGACGGTGTGATTGACGACGTCCATGCTCTTCACATACGTATTTAAGCAAACGCGGGCTCCATTCATCACAGCATTTTCCGCTAAAGCGATCGTAAGTTCGTAAGGCGAGGTACAGGCCCCGCCTGGGAAATAAGCGCCCCATTTGATGTCTTCGGCAAGGTGCGGCTCAATCTTCAACATCTGTTTTCGATCGAGGATTTTCACGCCACCGGGGATGTGGTTTTGTCTTGCCTTGGCTCGAAGATAAGGTGCGGCGATTCCTTTGAGGGTCAGACTCTTGAAGGCGACCGATTGGCCATCTTCGCGGTAGGGGACGTCGAGGTCTTTGCAAAGACCAGCGTAAATCTTCCGTGAACGGATGAGATAGTGGAGTTTTGCGGAGTTTTTGTCCAAATCGATGCCCACGTGGACGCAGCCATCGTTGCGGGAAGACGCCCCCATCGCTAAGTCCTCTTCTTTCTCGACGAGGAGAGCCGAAAGTTTGTAGCGGGACAATTCTCGTAAGATCGCGGAACCGACGATGCCGCCTCCGATGACAAGGACATCGACAGAGACGCCTTCAAGCGTTTTATCTTCGAGGGAGGAGTGTTTCGGCTCTTGCGGGGTAAAGCCCTCAAGCGTGATGGCGTTGATCACGCCATAAAAGGAATGGCTTTCGGCAGCGATTTTGCCCGCCAGTATAATTTTCTGATAATCGGCAGTTGCGCCGGTCAAGACGACGCAATCGTCTTTGGCCTTAGCTTTGAAAGGAAGACCTTCATGATCAAACTTGTTTTGGAGTTGGCGGATTTTGTTCATGCTTTTTCTCCTTTCGTTAGAAGCGTTTTGACCCGCTCATTGAGCACGGTATCGCTGTTGTCGAGTGCCTCTTGGACGGTGAGGCCGTCGATGATGAGCATCAGCAAATAGGCGTAGGTTTTCCGGTCTTCTTCCTCGGGGAAAGAAGCAGCTAAACCTTCTTCAAGTTTGTTTTGCCAGCTGTCCCATAGTTCGGTGTAGCGCTTCCGCAGGGATTCGTTCCCGCGCATGCATTCGTTAATGAGATAGATATGCATCTTCGATTTATTGAAAAGTTTGACGCCTTTATAAAAGATGACATCGAGGAAGCGCTGCTTGCTGATTTTGTCATCTTTATGGCGAGCGAGCCAGTCGACGTAGTCTTTCGAGAGTTCATCCATGTGTTTTTCCATGATGTCGAGGATCAGTTCGTCTTTGGTCGGATAGTGATAATAAAGGGTGCCTTTCGAGATGCCCATCTCTTTCGAAAGGTCGGCTAGCGAGAAATCGTTAGCGCCTTGTTCCGTAATTAGTTTTTCTGCCGCGCTGATAAAGGCGTTTTTATCCATGTCGCTTCTTCGTTTTGCCATGATCTTGTCCTTTTTTATCAGTCGGCTGGCCGACCGACATTTCCTTTATTCTAGAATAGTGTAAGGGCTTACACAAGTAGAAAAAGGAAGTTTTTCCCTGCTTTTTGATTTGATTTGTCGCTTCTATGTTTATGCGCTTGGTCTCTTTTGAGGAAATCGGTAAACAGAGCAACGGGTTTTTCGCCTTCTTTTAAGTCTGGCTAAATTAACAATTAAAAATAAGATCAGTCCGATTTGGCTTTTTCTCTTTTGTCTATCCTTTCGCCTTCCGAGAATGATTAAAATCGGTTATCCGATATCGGTAATTCGATGGTAAAGATAGAATTTCTCCTCTCGTTTGAGTAAAATATTACGCGCATGGATAAAATTAAAGTTCTGACAGTGAAACAGTCTGTTTTCGCCAACAACGAAGCGCGGGCTGACAAACTTCGATCCGAACTCAAAGCAAAGAAAGTCTATCTTATCAATTTGATGTCCTCGCCTGGCAGTGGCAAAACCACGATGCTGGTCGCTTTGATCAATCGCATTAAAGCGTCTTTGCGCGTCGGCGTGATGGAAGCCGACATCGATGCGACAGTCGATGCGGAGACCGTTGAAGAGAAAACCGGAGTCAAGACGATTCAGCTTCACACCGCGGGTGAATGTCACCTCGATGCGAAGATGACGGAAGAAGGCATTGAAGGCTTCGGCGTTGAAGGGCTCGACGTCGTGATCCTCGAAAACGTCGGCAATCTCGTTTGCCCGGCCGAATTCGATACGGGGGCGGCGCTCAATCTCGTGATTCTCTCGATTCCTGAAGGCGATGATAAACCGCTCAAATATCCGCTGATGTTCAAAGTCGCGGACGCAGTTGTTTTTAGCAAAATCGATACCTTGTCGGTCTTTGACTTTGACGTGAAGAAAGCGGAAGAGCATATCGAAAAGATCAACCCCAAATGCGTTTATTTCCCCATCAGCGCCAAAAAGGGTGATGGGATGGACGAGTTAGCTGCCTATATCATTAAGGAAGTCAGAGCCTATCAGGCTTTGAAATAAAAAAAGGAGAACCTCTATGGCCAATGATGTGAAATTACGGACGGATGATCAGAAGTATGCCGAAGAGCGATATCGGAAGGGTAAAGCCGGTGGCCATTTGGAGCGGGGCGAGAAGAAGAGACCCAATGTTTTGAAACTTTGCCGCCACATCCAAGATTTGCCGGGTGCCATCGTTCAATATGGTGATCCGGAATATAACGGATTAGCGTGCTGGGTCAGTGATGATGAAGTGACCGTTGCGATGAAGATGAAAGTCCGCAAGAGCTACACGGTCGCGGATCTCGAGCGTTTAAGCAAGCTCCCGATGGATCGGCTTCAGGCTGCTCTCGATCATGGTTCATGGGCTGGCTTACTCTCCATCGATCCGGAAGATCGCAATCTTCCGAAAGTGAATGGGACTTGGCAGTTAGGCTACCACATTCCTATTTTCGTTCCGGGCATCTTCGAGGCAATGGTCGATAACATCAAACTCGTCGAAGAGCATCCGATCATCGCCCAATCGTTTGCCGAATACACGATTAAGCGCATTATGCCGCTTGCCGGCAACATCCCGGTTGGCCACGGCGTCATGCGGGTTGTCCCGATTGAGTCGTCGATCAAAGATAACAAGGACGTCAAAGAGACCGAACTCATCTCTCACTATGTCGAACAAGCCGACGATATCTCCGTCGCACCATGCTCTTGCCGCGTTTCCCGCCGTCTGATGGGCGAAGGCTGCGGCCATCTTGAGCAAGATATGTGCATTCAGTTCAACGAAGGCGCCCGTGACTTCATTAAGCAAGGACATGGCCGCCGCATCACGAAAGAAGAATGCTACGCGATCTTAGCCAAAGCCGAAGCCAATGGTTTGATGCACGAAATGCCGAACATCGATGGCAATGGCAAGACCCACGCAATGTGCAACTGCTGTGGCTGCTCTTGTTTCTCTTTGCGGACGGGCGAATATTTCCATACCGCGACCATCGTTCGCTCGAACTATATCTCCCATGTCGATCCTGAGAAGTGCGTCGCCTGTGGCGAATGCGTTGAAGTCTGCCCGATGAACGCCCTTCGTTTGGGCGAGCGTCTCGAGAACAAGACCGAGATCAAAGTCGAAGAGCCGCTCCATGCCTATGACCATAAATGGGGACCGGATAAGTGGAATCCGGATTTCCGCTTCAATCGCCAGGTGATTATGAACGAAACCGGCACGGCGCCTTGCAAAGTCGCCTGCCCGGCCCACATTTCCATCGAGGGCTACATCGAACTTGCCAAAGAAGGCCGCTATGCCGAAGCTTTGGAGCTCATCAAGGAAAAGAACCCGTTCCCAGCCGTTTGTGGACGCGTCTGCAACAAACGTTGCGAAGATGCTTGCACTCGTGGGACGATCGGCGATAAGACTCCGGTTTCGATCGATGAAATCAAAAAGTTCGTCGCTCAGCTCGACCTCGATGAGGGCACGCGCGTCAAGCCGCGAATCCAGCATCCGGAATACCATGACCACAAGATGGCGGTCATCGGCGCCGGTCCGGCGGGCTTATCCTGCGCTTACTATCTCGCCGAAATGGGTTATAGCGTCACTGTGTTCGAAAAAGAACAAAAGCTCGGTGGCATGTTGACTTTAGGTATCCCTTCTTTCCGACTTGAGAAGGATGTTGTCGAAGCGGAAATTGCCGCAATCAAAGACCTTGGCGTCGAATTCAAGACCGGCGTCGAAGTCGGCAAGGATGTCACGATTGGCGATCTCCGCAAACAAGGCTATCAGGCGTTCTATCTTGCCATCGGCGCTCAGGGTGGTCGCAAACTCGGCGTGCCGGGCGAAGAAGCCGAAGGCGTCATCTCCGGTGTCGATTTCTTACGGAATGTCAATCTTGGCAAGGGTCTGAAACTCCATGGCCGGGTCACCTTGATGGGCGCTGGCAACGTCGCCATTGACGTCGCTCGCACCGCGATTCGTTCGGGTGCCAGTTCGGTGGGTCTCTACTGCTTGGAGAGCCGCGATATCATGCCAGCCGCCAAAGACGAGATTGCCGAAGCCGAAGCCGAAGGCATCAGCATCAACAATGGCTGGGGCGTCAAAGAATTCCATAAAGACGAGCAAGGCAAATTGACAGAGGTCGTCCTTAAGAAGTGCACTTCCGTTTTTGATAAAGATCATAAGTTCAATCCGCAATACGATGAGAATCAAGTCCAAAGCGTGCCCTGCGAGTTTTTCCTCGCGGCAATTGGTCAGTCCTTTGAATGG
>JBAYEZ010000076.1:0-5645 GCA_041667485.1 Bacilli bacterium | reverse complement strand
TTCGACAACCTACATTACCACCCGAATTACCCGCGTTAGCACCGCCGAAATCAAGGGGTATACAATCACCGAAGATGTTTTGGGCTATCGAATTGTGAAAGAGGTTCGCTTTGAACTCAAAGATTCGGGCTGGGTCTTAACTTATGATGGGGTTGCCTATGTGTGGAAAGGCGCAGAATAAAGGAGAAAAAGATGAAACAAAAAATAGGGTTGGCCGTTGGCATATTAAGCGTTTTGCCTCTTTCTTCGTGCGTTGGGTATAACTATTCCCCTTCTAGCGCGGATTCTTTTTCGTTTTCGTCCACCCTTCCCCTGGATTCAACTTATTTGAGCGTTGGCAGCGGGAAAGGCATTGAGGCGTATTGCTGGAGAGAGGATGGCGAATGGAGGTGCGGGCTCTTGCCCGGGACCAACCGCAATAAGTCCACGGCAGAGGTTGATGCGCTCAAGGGGATATCCCTCGAAGAAATGAAGCGCGTTTTGCGGACCTTTGATCCGCGGACCTACGTCATGCCGTTTCGTGTTTCCCGCCCGTGCAAAGAGAGCGAGCTTAACCACGAAGAAGAAACGACGGCGATCGGCGCAAATATCCAAGCTTACCTCAACGATCATTTAGGCTTGGCAGATTATCAGATTTCAACCTCCTCGGTTTCGCCTTCTTACTGCCTCTCTTTGGAGGCGAAGGCCCGTTTTTATCTCACCAAGGATGTGGCGGGCTTCTATCCGGCGGATAGCTGGATTGAGGTAAACACGGGCACTCTCACCGACGTCGATCTTGATCTTTATCTCGATGGCGTCCTAACCAGCCGTTCCTATCAATTTGCGGGCGAGAATCAATGGAGCTACTTTTTCAAGATGCCGGCTCATGCGACCACGCTAAGCTTTATGACGTATTCGGTGGCATATAGCACCTTTGGCGAAGCTTATCCCTGGGCCAAAGAATTAACGGAAAGCCAAATTGACCGGATTGATGCTGTCTCGGAAAACTACGATGTCGGTCCCGGCGGCATGAAGAGCCTTTACCATGGTGAAACTTCGCAAGATAAGCAAACCTTCCTTGCCTTTAGCCAGGATAATCTCCTTCGCGAGGATCGCTATGCTGGCCAAGTTTCGGGAGGAATCCCCGTGACATTCGCCATCACTATCGGCGGTGTCTCTCATTCTTTCGTCCTTAACGGAACTGCTTTAGATGGGAAGTATGTTTCATCAAAAACCCTTGCAAATCCTTCGTCTTTTGATTACAGTGCCTTCATTGCTTATAACCAGATTAGGCTTTGGGACAAAGAGGAAAAGTATGCCCGGATCATCGCCGATGGTTCCTTTTTGGAGGATGTTCACTTTCACCCTTATACGCCGAATGATGTTCCCGCGTTAACGGGTTATCATTTCGCCTTGCGCCCTGGCGTTTACTTCATCGACGCGAAGCATTTTAAATACGGCGAAACCTATTTTGAAATTATTTCAACGGCTGACTTCGCCGCTTATATCAACGGCTAAAAAACAGATCCTTCGAAGGGGGGGGGCCATTTTGCTGTACCGCGTCAAAAGGCGAGATATTGATCGGGAAATAAACCATGGTTATCCGAGAAAGACGTCGCGAATGTGCGACCTTTTTTCATGAGGACTTCATCGCCGGTGCCGCCGGCGTTCAGATGCTGGTAGACGATGGCATAGTCTGTCGCGTCTTGCTTCGTGTGAAAGAACTGACATCGGCCAAGTAGGAGACCATAGTTGCCTTAATCAGGTTTGAGCCGGCGTTGAATTCGCGGAACTCGGAAGATAATAGGGGGTTTGGGCTAAATCTGCGCGTCGAGTCCAATGAGAAAATCGCGGACGGGCATCGTTAAGGAGGAGGGGGAACTTCATCAAAGGTGACGTTTTGAGGGCACCATTCGTTCCGATGGACTTGCCAAAGCCGTTGTAGAGCGTTCTTCACTTTATAGATAAGGATGAGACTATTGGGCAGTTAGAACTCCCCGGCTGTGCTTTCGAGGGAAAGAATATCCTGCGCTTGGGAGAGGCGATCGCCGCGGGAATCGGGATGGATGATCACCATGGTGTCAGCGAATTGTTTCACGTTGATGACTGTCCCGTCACTAAAAACGATTTGGCTGCCGTGGTTAGCGGTCCGATCGGGGGTCCTTCACGGTGGCGTTTTGTGGATTTGGACGTTTGTGACGCGTTTCGTTCGGCGACCGGTTGAGATGCCCAGATAGCGACCCAGCCTCAAGAAGGACCAAGGCGGCGATTGCCGAAATCAGGACGATGCGAAAACTCTTTTTCTCTTTTTTTCTGCTCTTACTTATAGATGCTTTGAAGGTCCTTCCGTGAGGCAAGGTCCTCGGGTTTGATTCCGAAAAGTTCAAAGGATGGCGATACTTCACGACACTTCGTTATAAGGAAAAAAGGAAATCAATAAGAAGATGGTTAAGAAGGAATCATTCTGTTCTTGTAATTTTGGCCTTTTTTTTGGATAAGTTTGCAAAACCGGCTTTTTTTAGAAAATCCTGCTCCGATTGGCAAAGATGGCGGCCTCGGCAACCACCCGAGGTAGTCGTTTGTTTCCTCCAAAGTTGCTGAGCAGGGTTATTTATGAAAGAAAAGGAAGAGCTGTTGTGGATTAACCCCTTGGTTGATTTACCATTCTTTCCTATACAAAACATTTGATATATTCTATTATTTGTAATTAATTCAACCATTAGTTGAAAAGGATTCAAGAAGTGGTTTCTTGCTATCCGAGCGTCAGCGGGCCGACAATGCAAACGATCCGAGGAGGATAAGTCATGGACAAAGTCAAAATGGGGAAGTTCCTGACCCAATTGCGGAACGATAAGGACCTTCGTCAACAAGACGAGGCTGAGATCTTTCAAGTCACGCCTCAGGCGATCTCCAAGTGGGAGAGCGGGGATTCGGTGCCGGATATCGGAACCCTTGAAAAACTCTCCAACTTCTACAAAGTGGGGATCGATGAGATCATCAATGGCGAAATCAAAAATCCGAATGCCAACGTTTCGACTCTGGTTGTGGCTCGCAATCCCAGCATGGAAGATCGGGGAATTGGCAAACCCTATTACGCCGCCTTTATTTATTCGATGTCGGCCATTGTGATAGCCTTCGTTCTTGGTTTTCTTCCTTACCTTGGTTTTGAGGAAAGAGAAATAAGCAACGGGTTTGTCATCACGATATTGCCCAATTTGTATGAAACACTTTTTAAGGTGTTCAGTTTCGCGACGGTCTTTGCCTGGCTTTGCGTTTTGACTTTCCTAGCTTCGGCCCTACTCAGCATCGGTCTTTGGCTTTCGCCTGACGGAAGAAGAACCTTCTGGAAAGCAAGTTTCTGGCTTGCCCTTGCCCACATGATTCTTAATCTTACCCTGTCTGCCATCCTTATTGGAGAAGGGGCTTCCAATCTCTATGGAAAGGTCTACATTCAGCCAGGCACTGTTTTGTTTGCTTTCTTCTCAATCGTCTATTTTGTTTTGTTTCTCACTCTTCCGATCACAAGGAAAAGAACTTTTTGTCCCAAAGAGGGCAAAAGCCCCGTTGTCGTGAAAAAATAGTTCGCTTTTCAAAGGAGAAAATACATTATGCTCGAGGTCATCGATCTTTTTAAATCGTACTCCGTGAAGAAAGGACCGAAGATCATCGCCATCGACCACGTCAACCTTTCGTTCCCCGAAACGGGTTTGGTCTTTGTTTTGGGACGTTCGGGGGCCGGGAAATCGACTTTCCTTAATCTCTTGGGCGGTCTCGAAAAGGCCGATGGGGGTGAAATTCGAATTGAAGGGAAATCGAGCAAGGATTTCAAAGATGCGGATTACGACGCTTATCGCAATACGTATTTGGGCTTCGTTTTTCAAGAATACAACCTACTCAGCGAGTATAGCGTTAGAGGCAACCTTGAGCTTGCCCTTTCTCTCCAGGGCCAGCAGAGCGATCCGAGTTTAATTGGCCAAGCCTTGGGCGAAGTGGGGCTGGCCGGTTACGAAGAGCGAAAGGTGAACGAGCTTTCGGGCGGCCAACGCCAACGGGTGGCCATCGCTCGGGCGCTCATCAAAAACCCAAAAGTGATTCTCGCTGACGAACCAACCGGTGCTCT
Organism: Bacilli bacterium; assembly: GCA_041667485.1. GTDB lineage: Bacteria > Bacillota_I > Bacilli_A > RFN20 > CAG-826 > UBA4951. Next base: position 1,546 of record JBAYEZ010000076.1, on the reverse strand, counting down.
CGATAGCGAAAGCTCTTTGGAGATCCTTCGTCTCCTCAAACATCTTTCCCAAGAGAAATTGGTTATCGTGGTGACCCACGATCAGGGCTTTGCCAAGAAATTCGGCGATCGAATCATCACCTTCAAAGATGGAAAAGTCATGAGTGACAAAAACACAATCGAAACGAAGAAATCTTTGCAAAATACCTCTGAATTGTATTTGCGAAAAGCCCATCTCCCGCTGGTTAACTCCTTAAGAATGGCGTTTTCTTCTTCAGTGAGCAGACCCGCGAAACTGGTCGTTTCAATTCTCCTCACCTCCATCGCGTTTACCCTCTTGGGCGTTTCCGCAAGCGCCGCTCGCTTTGACACGGAGGCTTCGGGGGTTAAAGCGCTGCGTTTCATTAATAGCAATTTTGCCCTCATACGAAAAGGCCTTGCAACGCTCAATGGCAAAAACGGGCGCTACTCAAGTATCCAAATGCCGATTGGGGAAGAAGACCTCAAGGCTCTTAACGCTCGAACGGGGCTTCATTTTGAAGGTCGGCGTCTCAATCATGGAATTCCTCTTCATACCAATTATCCCGGCGATGCCGATAACACCTATTTCTATTACCCCCGCGAAGCAATCGATCTTTATCCCTCCGACGCTCTGCCAAAGGCGTTTCCTCTTGTGTCGGGTCGCCTGCCCGCCAAAGAAGGAGAGGTCTGCATCACGCTTCGGGAATTAGAAGGCTTTCAGCATTTCGGCTACCAAATCTTTGATCTTTCTCAGAACAAAGAACTGACAACGTCAGGCAAAGATATTACGGCCGAAACCATTTTAGGCAAAGGATTGACGGGCAATGGCAACACCACCGTGATTTATACCATCGTTGGCGTGGTGGACACCCATTTTGATTCCGCTCCCTACGCCAAATTAAAAGCAATTGACGATATTGGAGAAGGGGACGCCAACGATGTTGATGGCACACTCAGCAACGCCTTAGCCGTCCGCGATGCGGCTTCTTTTGATTGTGTTCTTTTCACCGTGCGGTTGAAGGAATCTTCCTATCAACGGAATAACCGTTTTTATCTCACTGCCTTCAATGCCGGCGCTCTTTTGACGGATGAGGCAAGCCAGCGCTTCACTACTTATAATTGCGGCCACGAATTAGTCAAAGACCAGCCTTTCGTTTTTGCTCATGGAAAAACAGCTCTTACCAAAAATGAAGTTTTAGTCTCGGATTTTGATTTTGCGAAGTTTTTGCCCGCTGAGCCGATCGCTTTATCGGCCAGTTTGATGAGTAAATATGGAGACATCGCCACCGAAGGCAATCGTCTTTACGGCACCAGCTCTCAGCCATCCCCTTTTGGCGAGGCGCCGACGAGTGTCCAAGATCTCTTTGCGGATTTCCGGGCGTACGAAACCTTCATTTTCGCCAAAGACCATTTCGCGGAAGCTCAAGCCTCTCATTTCCCTTTCGCCCAGTATGGGGCTCCCGAAGAAAAGCCGACGAGCGATGATGATCTCCGGGCTTTTCTTTAGTTTGATGGCCACATCCTTTGGGGAAAGCCCCATCCCTTC
>JBAYEZ010000075.1:0-5654 GCA_041667485.1 Bacilli bacterium | reverse complement strand
GGTCATCTTGAACGTTTTGTCCAAGACAATAAAACGATCGAGCTTACGCCATGCGCTAGATTCTCTGACCATCATGTCGCCGTCATCGGCAGCGGTCCTTCTGGAATTTCCTGCGCTTTGGAACTCGTGAAAAATGGCGTCCACGCCACCGTCTACGAAAAAGAGAAGCATCTCGGAGGCATCTTAGCCTATGGCATCCCCGAATATCGTTTGCCCAAAGCGGAGGTCGAAAAATACATCGCCTTCACTAAACGGATGGGCGTCGACTATGTAACGAAAGCCAAAGTCTCGATTCCCGAACTTAAAAAAACCTATGAAAAGATCTTTGTCGGATGCGGTTTAAGCGAATATAAATCCCTGCATATCCCCGGCGAAGAGGCCCAAGGAGTCTATCAGGCGGGCCCATTTTTAAAAGCGGCCAACGAAAAGGTTTCCTATGGCGAAGGAGCAGGCATCGCCCTTAACGGCATCACTTATGTCGTTGGAGCGGGGAATGTCGCGATGGATTGCTGCCGTACCAGCGTTCGCCTCGGCGCGGAAAAGACTTATATCGTCTATCGCCGCAGCCTCGAAGAGGTTCCGGCGAGCAAAGACGAAATCAAAGATGCCCAGGAAGAGGGCGTCCGCTTCAACTTCTTGCACAATCCGACGGAAATCATTGTCCAAAACGGCCATATTTCCGCGATCAAATGCGAAGTTATGAAATTAGGCGAACCCGATGAATCAGGCCGAAAGAAGCCTGAAGGCACCGGCGTCTATGAGACTTACCCCTGCGACAACCTCATCTTGGCCATTGGCCAAGGACCGGATGCCGCCTTTACCGAATCGCTCGGCATTGAAACTAACCATGGTTATATCGTCTCTCTGGACGGCATCTCGACGAGCGACCCTGATATTTATTCTGGGGGTGACGTCGTTCGAGGCGCCGATACCGTCGTCCGAGCGATGGTCGATGGCAAAAAGGCCGCCCAAAAAATCCTTGCCGATTTTCAGAATAAATCGGTCTTGCAGAGCAATTGAAAAAGTCAAAGACCCGATAAACGTTTTGGAGCGAATCAAGACGGGTTCTTTCCCCGCCTCTTTTTGCTAATCCAGACCCCAAGGACAATCAGACCGGCAATCAAAGCCAAGGCAAACAGGGCCAAGCCGCCAATAACAACATAAGGAATGGCGTTCAAATAAGAATCTTGCGATGAAGGCTTGGTTAAATTAATCGAGGTATCCTGAAGCGTATCACCCCTCTTATATAAGGCGACGCTGATATTGGTGAACTCCGCTTTGTAGTGAAGGCCGCTAACCCAAGGCCGGTCATTTTCGTCCAAGTAACTGTCAGAGACATGATATTCGTTCCCGGCAAAAGTGAAATCGAAAAACAGCTCATTATAGTCGGGTAGTTCCGCCCCAAAATTAGTTGTGCTAGTCGTGAAACTCAATTTGGTTTGGTTCGTATCAGCATAATAATTCGCGGAATAAAGATCCCCGTTAATGTGAGAATAATCGATGCCTTCTTTATAGGTGGTCGCCTTCGAAACAATTCCGGAAAAAGCGCTGATCAACGTTTCGCCGTTCTTGATGGCCTCGTAGGTGCCCGGCTCATGATCGCTCGAGGAAAGGGCCGCTGCCGGTTTTCGAATGGCTAAGCGACGATGAAGGTAATTGCTCTGGGGGGCAAGATAGATCGCGCTGGAGTAAGAGGCGAAATAATAAGTATCCCAAAAATTAATGTAAGACGTGTCCAAATAGGCATCTTTGCTGGCGCTATCCACTTCGGCTTTGCTTGAAAAATAAAGTCCTTTAAGCCGGATTAAATTATCGGTTGGATTACTTAAGCCAAGATCGAGGATCGCCATTTTGGGATCGCTATCATCAACAAGAGTAACGCTCACTGTCGGAGCGTACTCAGCCTCCATTGCCTTATACATCGGGGCCCGAGCCATAGCGATAGCTGGTGGGTTAAGCAGAAGCGGGATGCTCAAAACCGCGAGGGTCATGCTGAGAGTTTTCATTTTTTAGCCTCCTTAGGCGATTGGGTAAACAAACGAATATCAAACGAAAGGGCAACGCCATAGATCGTGAGGAAGACAAATCCGATGAGAGCGAGAAGATACTTCGTCTCTCCTAGCGAAAGCATCGAGACTACAAGGCCGATGAAAGCAAAGGCAAGCGCAAAGAGTTCGATCTCTCTTGTTAAAATCCAATAGCCTTTCGAACCCCGCTTATTGAGCCAAAAGAAGAAGCCCACCGGGATGCCGATCGAAAGGAGGGAGGCTAAAAACGTGACGACAACCAAAAAGACTTTGTAAGAGGAATCGAACATCGCCAATACCGAGGTATATGTAGCGCCAGCGAGAGAAATCGCTAAGCCCAAAGACAAAAAAATATCCCACAAATAGTGGATCCCGCTTTCGGTTCGGTTACTCAAAGGCTCATAGACGATCGGACGATTGGGCAAAGGTTTTTCATTCGTTAAATCATCGATGGTGACACAAAAGAAATCCGCGATTTTTTGCAGAGAAGGGATATCGGGCATCCCCGCGCCCCGCTCCCATTTGCTGACCGCTTGACGCGTCACGTAAAGTTTGCCAGCTAACTGGCTTTGCGAAAGACCGCGTTCTTCTCGGAGAGTTTTGAGTTTGTCCCCAAACATATTTTGCCTCGCCTATAGAATACATCAATCGCATTCTTTATCTAGACACGCTTCGTTTCTCGCTTCTTTTTTAACCCAGAGAAAAACACGATAAATACATATGTTTATCCGATACGATGTTTAGCAACGCTTCGTTTCTACAACCAAAGTAAAAAACGTCAGAATTTGGCGATCAATAGACTAATTAAGGTTAAATTGGCAAAGAACTAATTTCCGCTTTTAGGATTCGGCGTCGCTGTCCGAAGAACGAAGGGGTGATTCTCGTCGAGAAACTTTTGATAGATTGTTCGCACATCGTTTTTGTTAAATGGGAAGACTCCGTCCTGCATCCGTTTCTTAATCGAAGAGAAACTCTTCTTGATCGCTGCGGTTAACTCTCCCGAATAACCATAGGTCAAAACGTGGCGCTCGAATTCCTGCTCATCAAGCTCCTTAATCGTTTCGTCAGGAAAAAGTTTTACATCCAAGTCATAATCGATATATTTGAGGAAGCAGCGATCCTTAATTGTCGGCGAAGCGACGTTGACGTAATAACAAATTCCACCATTTTCTTTCATCATGCAGATGATGTTCATCCATTCGTGTTTAAAAAGGATAAACACCGCATGTTCTTTCGTCATCCATCGCCGTCCATCATTCTCCGTCACTAAAGAAGCTTTGGAAGACAAAGCCCAGTAATCATTGTTCTCTATGGTCAAATAAGCAGGCGACCACTGCCGATGCAAAAGCCCATCGTGCTTATAGGCTTGCACGGTAACCCACTTAAAAAAATGATTGCCGTTATTTTCTTCGTCCATACTGAAGGTGCAAGCCGCTACTAATGAGTCAGCTTTTCCCTCTTATTATAACGAGGTTTGCTCGTGGATAGCGCTTTTCTTTTTGAGAAGTTTTAAAGTCCCGATCCTATCGGGGAGTCTCGTCAAAAAATTGTGGCAAACAAAAGGGTGAACAAGAATCCAATCAAAGCGGTCGCTGGAAAAATCACAATCCAACTGCCAATCATTTCACCCGCCACATTCCAATGGACCTTACGGATCCCTTGGCTGGCTCCACAGCCTAGAATCGACGTGGACTTAACGCTGCCGGTTGAGACAGGAAGGCCAAAAAACGTTGCAAGAAGTAAGCCGATGACGGAAGCGATATCCGTAGCAAAAGCCTGATATTTTTGCAAATTGGCCATGTCTTTGCCCAACGTTTTAATGATGCTGTAGCCGCCCATAAGCGTGCCGCCGCCCATCACAAGGGCAACCGGGAGCAAGAGCCACCAAGCCGTTTGCAAGGTGGAGAGGTCTTCTCCGCCTTTAAGCATGCTGGCAAGCAAGATGAAGATGCCGATGAATTTTGCCCCATCCTGCAAGCCATGGACGAAGGACATCGCCCCTGCCGAGAATATCTGACCTTTGGTGAAAAACCGCGTTGTGGCGCCTCGAGTCATTTTGCGACAAAGGTATTCGATGAGTTTCGTCAAAACAAAGCCTAATAAGAAGCCCAAAATCAACGAGCCAAAGAAACCAATCAAAACCTTAATCCACGCATTCCAGCCCACCAAGGAATACCAAGGCTGACCGCCGAGGACAGCCAAAGCGATCGCCCCGCCAGTGATACCGCCCACCAGTTCGTTGCTCTCGCTCGATGGGAAACCGAAATAGGTGCTTCCTAATGACCAAATAACGATGGCAAGCAAGCCCGCTGATATGGCCACCAAGGCATCGGTGAGTCCCGCTTCGGTTGTGGTCGTAAACTGAACAAGAGAAGCAATCGTCTTCGCCACGCTTCCGAAATCCGAGATCCACGAGCCAATCAGTCCTAAGAAAAGAATAGCCGCGAAATTCCCAAGTGCGGCAATGATGACCGCTGTCCGCGGCTTTAAGCAACGAGTGGTGACGCAGGTCGCGATCGCGTTAGGCCCGTCGGTCCAACCGTTGATGAAAATAACGAGCAGGTTAAGCACGATGACAGGATAAGCCCACGGATGGGCATTAACGAGGGCGAAGAATTGTCCGATGTCCATAGTTATTTTTCCGACAATACCATTATAAAAGAAAACCCGTTCCTACGGGGATGAAAGTAGTTTCATCTTCCTTTGAGAACGGGGATATGCGATTCTATAAAATAACGATTCTAAAAAATCAAAGATTCTTAAATGAAATCGTCTGAACGAAGCGGCAAACTTCGCGGCAGCGGTCTGCCGTCTCTTCGAGCATCGTATACATCGCTTCGGCTTTATGGCGACGAAAGCCATCAGTCTCGTTGATATAAAGCGAATGAACGTCGTTGATGTATTCGGTGTCCGATTCCTCTTCGAGGTGGACAACCGCCATGATCAAGGGATTCATCAAGTCGTGGTTTTCAAAATCCTTAAAGTTGGCGAGGCATTCCTCGGTCTTGTTGACACATTCAAGGGTTAAACGCATAAATTCGATTGAATCGGGCGGTAATTCCTTGTAGTCGTAGAGATAGAGTTTCAAGGATACCTCTTCAATGGCGTCGGTAATATCATCGATCAACTTGAGAAGTTCCAAGATGTCCTCCCGGTCGATCGGGGTCATAAACTCGGTCAAAAGCTTTTCGGTTACCTCATGCTTCTTGTCATCGGCCGCATGTTCGATCAAGTGGACATTGACCTTTGTTTCTTCAAGTTTTTCATGATCAAAGTGGATCATGAAATTCAAAATGTACTCGGCGCAGTGAACAGAAAAGTGGCAAAGCGCCGGGAAGCTGTCGTAATAGTAATTCGACTTGGTTTTTTTCTTTCCCAACATAAATCCTCTTCCTCCTTATTATTTGAAGATGGATACAAAAATCAACGTCAAGACAAAAGCAATGATGGCCGTGCCAGGGAAAATCAGCACCCAACTCAGCACCATTTCGCCCGCTTTGCCCCACCGCACTTGGCGGAAACTTTTGGCGGCTCCACACCCCATGATCGCCGTCGCTTTGACGGTGCCGCTTGAAACCGGCAAGCCAAAGACGGTGGCGAGCATTAGCCCTAAAAAAGCGGAAATAT
>JBAYEZ010000074.1:0-5705 GCA_041667485.1 Bacilli bacterium | reverse complement strand
CGCCACCTATATCGAGCAAGCGAGCAACGGTGGCATTTATCAAAATACCAGCGTCGCTTATTTTCCGTTAGGCGATGTGGCGGCCCCGGTCATTCTCGATGAGCTAAAGAAAGCCAAACACTATATTTTCTTGGAATATTTCATCATCAAACCCGGCAAATTTTGGAATGATATCCTCGAGATTTTGGTCGCGAAAGTCAAAGCAGGCCTTGATGTGCGGGTCGTCTATGACGACTTCGGAAACCTAGGCGCCACCCCGGTTCATTATTGGCGCTACCTCCGCTCCTTGGGCATCAACGCGTACGCTTTCGAAAGAATTAGGCCGATTGTCGACGTTCGGATGAACAACCGCGATCACCGCAAGATTCTCGTGATTGATGGCCACACTTGCTTTACCGGCGGCATGAACTTGGCTGATGAATACATCAATATCGATTCCCCCTATGGCCATTGGAAAGACAACGCTATCATGCTCAAAGGCAAAGCCGTCTATGGTTTTACCCTTCTTTTCTTTGCCAACTGGCTCGTTCATTTCGATGGCAAAATCAAGATCGACTACGATTATTACCGTCCCGAAACCTACATCGATGAGGCCGGAGGCTTCCCCGCGAGCGATGGCTTCATCCAGCCTTATGGCGATATGCCGTATTCCAACGATGACGTCGGCGAAGGCGCTTACCTTTCAATCTTGGGTCAAAGCAATCGTTATTGCTATATTTCTACCCCGTACCTTATCTTGGATGACCAGATGAGAGATAGTTTGCGGATCGCGGCGCTGAGCGGATGCGACATCCGTCTTTTGGTGCCGGGCATCCCCGACAAAAAGACTGTTTATCAACTGACTCGGGCTAACTACGGGCCTCTTCTCTTGGCTGGAGTGAGAATTTACGAATATACCCCGGGTTTCGTCCATCAGAAGATGTTCATCAGCGACGACAAACTCGCCACAGTCGGAACGATCAACCTCGACTATCGATCGCTTTATCTCCACATGGAGTGCGGAACTTTGATTGTCAAAAGCGGTGCGATCTTGAAAATGAAGCAAGATTTCATCGATAGTCTTGAAGTCTCTCATGAGGTCACTTTGGAGGAATGGGAAGCTTGGAAAAAGAAGAAAAGAGCGTCTTGGGCTTTATTGAAGCTGCTGGCCCCGCTATTATAAAGGAGGAAGGCTTATATGAACATCGCGAGAAAAATCTACTGCCGCACCTATCAATACATCATGGGTTTCGCCGCTTATTTTCTAAGCTTCAAAGAACCGGAACTCATTTCAGGCGAGGGCGCTTCCGCTCAGGTGGTCGATGTCCTCAAGAAGCGCGGTTATCTCCGCCCCCTCATCGTGACCGATCCTGGCGTTTACGGGCTCGGCTTAACCAAAAATCTCGAAGATTCGCTTAAAAAAACTGGCTATTCCTACGCTCTTTATAAAGACGTCGTCGCCAATCCGACTTTCGACTGCATCAACGAAGCCAAGAGTTTGGCTGAGAAAAATAACTGCGATTCCATCGTGGCGGTGGGCGGGGGCTCGAGTCTCGATACCGCCAAGACCGTCGGAGCCCTCATCGCCAATCCCCATGCCAGCATCGCCTCGCTTCGCGGCATTCTCAAAGTCCATAAACGCTACCATCTCCTCGTTGCGATTCCGACCACGGCTGGCACCGGAAGCGAAGCGACGGTGGCGGCGGTCGTCGTCAATTCGAAGACCCACGAGAAATTCGCGATCAACGATCCGAAGTTGATCCCGCAGGTCTGTATTCACGATTCCGCTTTGCTCGCCAAACTCCCCCCAAAAATCATCGCGGCGACCGGCATGGATGCCTTGACCCACGCGATCGAGGCCTTCATCGGCCACGAAAGAACCGCCAAAACCAAGCGTTATTCGATTGAAGCGGTTCGTCTTATCGACGCTAATCTTTTCGCCTTCTATCAAGACCCCTCGAATGAGAAAGCCCGCCTTGCCATGCAACACGCTTCGTATTTGGCTGGCGTTGCTTTCACCCGGAGCTATGTTGGTTACGTCCATGCGATCGCCCATTCTCTCGGCGGGCACTATAACGTCCCGCACGGCTTGGCGAATGCCATTATCTTACCCCATGTTCTCCGCGCTTATTCCCGGAGTGCTGATAAGCCGCTCGCCCGTCTCTCCGATGCGCTTCAATTAACGAAAAACACTGCTTCGCGCCACGATAAGGCTTTGGCCTTCATCGCATGGATCGAAGGAATGAATGCCAAAATGGGCATCCCCAAGACCTTCGATCACGTGATTAAGCCCGCCGATATTCCTATTCTCGCTTCCCGCGCCGATAAAGAAGCCAATCCGCTCTATCCGGTGCCGAAAGAGTTCGATGCCGCCGAGTTAGCTAGTCTCTATAAGGAAATTGACCCCCAATGACCATTCAAACAGTTGAAAAAGACGGCGTGACGTTCATCACGATCGCCAATGCCGCCGGCCTGAGTCTGACTTTGTCGGACTTCGGCGCCGCGATTTACGAGATCCGCTATCAGAACGCGCCGATGAACATTGCCGAAATCGACAAAAAAGCCTGGCTTACCTCCTCCGCTTATTTCGGGAAGAGCGTTGGCCGGATCGCCGGCCGCATCAATGGCGGCGTTCTCCATTACCGCGGCAAAGATTATCAGCTCGACGTCAATGAGGGGGGCAATACTCTCCATGGCGGCAAAGGCGGTTTTTCTTTTTTGCCATTTAAGATGGACGTTGTCCGGCAAGGCAAGGCGGTCGCCGTCGATTTTTATCTCACCTCGAAATCGGGCGATATGGGCTTTCCGGGCGAGGTCGCGCTCCGCGTCCGCTATTTAATCGAAGACGAAGAGGCTTCCTTCAAGATTCTTTACGATGCCAAAGTGAGCGAAGAAACCCCGCTCAACTTCACCTGCCATGCCTATTTCAACCTCGGCGGGGATGAGACGATTGAAGAACAGCGCCTTTGGATTGATGCCGACAAGACGGAGACCTACGATCCGAGTTTAATCCCGCTTGGATTCGTCGCTTCGCCGCGCTGTCTTGATTTCACAAAAGCAAAAGCGGTGGGGCAGGACATCATGGATCCCTATCTCCAGAAGTCGAGAGCGCTAGGCTACGACCATTGCTTTGCCTTCAAAGACAACCAGGGCCAAGCCCCGGTTCTCCGACTTGAAAGCGAGAAGTATGGGATGGAAATCACGACCTCGCTTCCCGCAGTTCAAGTCTATAGCGATAACTATCCTCGTTTAGGGGCTTTGCTCAATATCGGCCGGCGCGAGAAACAACATTCGGGCTTGGCGATTGAGCCGGTTTATCTCCCTGACGATTTCGCGAGCATGAGCGCGGTTCCAGGCACGAATAAACACAACTGGATCACCTATCGTTTTTACGCAAAGGAGCGCTGATCATGGGCATCGAAAAAACGATTAAAGAGGCGTTATTTTACGCGGAAAAGCATCTCGATCTCCGCGAAGAGGACTACGACTATTTCCAAAATCTTCTTTTGGCCCATTACCATCTGAGCGCCCCTTATGAGGGCGAGATCAACGAGGCTTTAATTTCGGCTTACGCTTTGCCCGATCCGATCATCGAGGAGATCGTTGCTTACGACCTCGAGCAGGGGATGGACGATGGCGAGGCGGAGCGCGATTCCACGTATGTGATGGGACTTTTGACTCCGACCCCTCACGAGGTGAGAGATGCCTTTGAGGCCCTCTACGAGGTGAGCCCCGAACGGGCGACCGACTATCTTTACCGCCTTTCGATTGCCAACAACTACATCGCCAAAAGCCAGGTCGACAAGAACTTGCTCTGGGAAGCTCATTTCGATAAAGGCGTCCCCCTCGAGATCTCGATCAACCTCTCGAAGCCCGAGAAAAACAACAAGGACATCGCCAAACTGAAAACGATGAAATCGACGGGCTATCCGAAATGCCTTCTTTGCAAAGAGAACGTCGGTTTCGAAGGCGGAGCGAATCATCCGGCCCGCGAATCGATCCGTTTCATTCCGCTCACCCTGGCGGGCGAGCGCTGGTATCTTCAGTATTCGCCTTACGTTTACTATTCGCACCATTGCATTGTTTTCTACCACGATCACGTCCCGATGGTGGTGGCGCCGAAGACCCTCGAGGCCCTCTTGGATTTTGTCGATCTTTTCCCCCATTTTTTCATCGGGAGCAACAGCGATCTTCCAATTGTCGGCGGTTCGATTCTCAACCATGAGCATTTTCAGGGTGGCGGACATCTCTTGCCCTTGCTCCTTGCTCCGGATCGCGAAGGCGTCTTCACTTCGAAACAAGCGACCCGCGTCTCGATCGTCGATTTCTATGACACGGCTTTGAAGATCGAAGGTCGCGACCGGAACGATGTTTTGACGCTCGCTGGCAAGATCTTGAGTGCCTGGCGCCTCTACGATGACCCCGCCCACCAGATAGTTTCTTCCGAAGGTTCTGAGAGCCATTCGACCTGCACCGCTTTCGCCCGCAAGACCGAGAAGGGTTACGCGATCTTTCTCATCCTCCGCAACAACATCTGCACCAAAGAGTATCCGGATGGCCTTTTCCATGCCCATCCCGAATATCATCACATCAAAAAGGAAGGAATTGGTTTAATCGAAGCGGCCGGCCTCTTCATTTTGCCCGCCCGCTTGAAACGGCAAATGGGCGAAGTCGAAGACGTGGTGGCCAATCATCTTTCCAAAGAAATCTATTTGAAGAAATATCCGGATCTCGACATCTTCGAGCCGATGGTTCTTGCGATGGAAAAAACGGGCGAAAGCGCCGAAACCTATATCAATGGCGTCTGCCGCTCAATCCTCGAGAACGTCGCTGTTTACAAGAACGATGAGGATGGCCAGGCTGGCTTGCATGCCTTTATCAAGGAGGCACTCCAATGAACGAAAAAGAAGGACTCGCGCGAGCCAAAGAGCTCTACGAGAAGAATTTTCACGATGAAGCCAAACGCTCCTTCGTAAGTTATGGCCGGCTTGAAATCATCGGCAATCATACCGATCATCAGCGCGGACATTGTATCGTCGCCGGCTGCTCGCTCGGCATCAAAGGGGCGGTTTCGCCGAGCGAAGACGGTCTCGTCTCTATCGTGAGCGAAGGCTATGGCCGCTTCGCGTTCCCCTATAACGATTTGGCGCAAAAAGACAGCGAAAAAGGCTCGCCGATCTCTTTGGCGCGCGGCGTCTTGGCAGGCTTAGCGAAAAAAGGCTACAAGGTCGGCGGCTTCCGCGCGGCGATCAATAGCGATATCTTCGCCGGGGCGGGCGTTTCTTCCAGCGCCGCTTATGAACTTTTCGTCGCCGAGGTCGAAAACAGCCTCTATAACGAGGGAAAACTTCCGCGGATTGAATTGGCTAAGGCCGGCCAATATGCCGAAAATGTCTTCTTTGGCAAAGCGAGCGGCCTCCTTGATCAGTGCGGCTCGTCTTTTGGCGGGGTCCAATTCCTCGATTTCAGCAATATGGCCGATGTCAAAGTCGTATCGCTGCCCTTTCCGAAGTGGCCGCTCAAAATCGTCTTGATTAACCCGGGCGCTTCGCACGCGGGTTTGAGCGATCTTTATAGCGAGATGCCACTCGATATGAAGACGGTGGCGAAGAACGTTTTTGGCAAAGAGGTGCTTTCGGAGGTGCCTTTTGATGATTTCTATGCAAAAATCTTCAATCCGAAAGCCCCAATCAACGAGCGCCAGCGGCTCCGGGCTCTCCATTATT
>JBAYEZ010000073.1:0-5712 GCA_041667485.1 Bacilli bacterium | reverse complement strand
TGGTCGGCGTGCCTTGGAGAATGCAGGCGATTCTTTCGAGACCCGAGCCGGTATCGATGTTCTTCGACGGCAGTTCCTTATATTGGTCGCGCGGGACGCCATTGACGGCATTATATTGGCTGAAGACGATGCCCCAAATCTCGATATAGCGGTCGTTTTCAATATCATCGGCTAAAAGTTTGACGCCGAGATGTTTCGGGTCCCAGCTTTCCCCGCGGTCAAAGAAGACTTCGGTGTTCGGGCCGCACGGGCCTTCGCCGATCTGCCAATAATTCCCTTCAAGCGGGATCAGATGGGAGGGATCGACGCCCTGCTTTTGCCAGAGTTCCCACGATTCCTTATCGGTGGGGTTGTAAGTCATGTAGAGTTTGTCTTTCGGCATGCCAAAACCATGGGCCGGGTCGGTTAAGATCTCGAAGGCCCAGGCAATGACTTCTTTGCGGAAATAGTCGCCGATCGAGAAGTTGCCGAGCATTTCGAAGAAGGTATGGTGACGAGCGGTGTGGCCGACGTTTTCGATATCGTTGGTTCGGATTGACTTCTGGACGTTGACGATACGGCGGCACGGGGGCACTTCCGAGCCATCGAAATAATGCTTGAGGCCAGTGACGCCGGCGTTGACCCAGAGGAGCGATTTATCACCAACGGGGATGAGCGAAACCCCCGGGAGCCACCGATGGCCCTTGCTTTCGAAGAACTTGATCCAAACTTGACGAATTTCGGAACCGGTTAACGATTTCATGAAAGAAACCTCCTTGGAGAAAATAAAAACACCCCCATCGAAGGAACGCGGAATCGCGCGGTACCATCCTTCTTCACTCGAGGTGCAACTTACTTTTCTTCTTAACGCGAAGGGCGGGGACATTGCTCCCGATCAGCGAAGTGGCGCGTCTCTTAGGCCTTTTCATCCTGCGGCCCTCGCTTAGAAGAGACTTAACTTCCTGAGTATTTTAACACCCTTTCGGGGGAACCGCTATAAGAATAAGGATAAAAAGAAATCGGCAAATCGGGAAAGATTGGGAAGTGTCTTTATCTTCCTTCGCGGGAAAACTATACTGATAAAAGAAAAACTTGTCGCAAAGTTTTCTCGAAGGAGAAATCTTTTCAGGAGCAAGGAAGGAAAGAACATGTATCAACCGTTAATGATCTTAACGCCAGAGCAAAAGGCAATCCTCGAAGGCAAAGAAGGCGCGACCAAAGCGAAGATGATGGAATGCTTGGTTCGCTATGGCGATGTCTTTGGGGCGAAAAAGATGGCGGAGGTTACCCACAAAGAGGGCCACCTCGTAACCAGTTTCGGCATCCCGATGCTCGGCACCGTCTTCACCACGATGGACGAACTGATCACCTCGGGCGCTATCGCGAAAGACGGTTTCACCGTCGACCCGCGTCCCTGTGATTTCAAAAACGTCAAGTGCAACCCGATCGAGAAAATGGTTTTCTCGAAGATCATGTACGCCAAACAAGACGATTACGAAAAACAATTGCAAGCGGAGGGCCTCGTTGAGAAAGACGCCTTCAGCTGCACCTGCTATCTCCCCGAGATGGGCAACACCCCCAAAGAGGGCGATGTTCTCTCCTGGGCCGAAAGCAGCGCAGTGGTCTTCGCCAACTCTGTCCTCGGCGCCAAATGCAATCGCAACTCAGGCATTTTGGAACTTTTCGGCAGCGTCCTTGGCTACGCGCCCGAATTCGGTTTCTTGACCGAGGAAGGCCGAAAGGCCACCTGGAAAATCATCCTCAAAGTCACCAAGCGCCCCGAGGCCCAGGTTTTGGGCAGCGCAATCGGAATGAAGGTGATAGACGAAGTCCCCTACGTCGAAGGACTCGATGCCTTCTTGAAGCCTTTGCCCGATGAAGATACGATCGCTTATCTGAAGGATTTTGGCGCCGCGACAGCCTCTAACGGCGCGGTTGGCCTCTACCATATCGATGGCATCACCCCCGAAGCAAAACGCCTTGGCGAAAAAGGACTGCTCAAAAAGGACTATCAGACCTACGTCATCGATGACGCCGAACTCGAACGCGTCTATCGTTCTTATCCAATCCTTTGGGGCAGAAAAGAGGGCAAAGCCCAAAAAGCCTTCATCGGCTGCCCCCATCTGACCTATCATCAACTCCAAAAATGGACTCTCCGCTTAGGGAAGGCCCTCGAGGAAGCGGGGCGGAAGAAACTCAAGGTCGATACCGTTCTCACCTGCGCGCCCGCCGTCCGCAAGAAGTTCGAAGCGACGTCCGAGTATCAGAAACTGCTCAGTTATGGAGCCCACCTCTCAAGCATCTGCCCCCTGATGTATATGAATAATCCGCTCTGCGCCAAAAAGCGGGTGGCCACCAATTCGAATAAGCTACGTACCTATTCGACAGCTCGTTATTACACCGACGAAGAAATCCTCGCCCTCGTAAGCGGAAAGGAAGGAAAGCAATCATGAAGACGTTCACCGGCCGGGTTATCTTTGGCGGCACGTATAGCGGAGAAGCCGTCGTCTCTCATCAAGGCTTCAACACCTTGGCGAGTTTCGAAAAAAGCGGGCTCAAAAAGAACTGCACCGCCATCATCGCCTCCGACCATAATAACCCCGACGTCTATGGGTTGCTTTTGACGGGCAAGGCCCTTTGCTTGCCCCAAACGATCGGCTCCACTACCGGTGGCATGCTGATTCAAAGCCAGGCCAAGCGAGGCATCACCCCGACCTGCTGGCTCTATTCGAAAGAGATCGATCCGATTTCCGCGAGCGGCCTCATCCTCGCTCATGTCTGGGAGAATCTTCCGCTCATTGTCATCGACAAGCTGGGCGATGGTTTCCTCCAAAACGTCAAAACTGGCGACAAGATCGTCGTTAAAGAAGACGGGACGATCGAAGTTGGCTGATTTCGTTCGATGAACCGGCCCTGCTCCAGCGATTCTGGAACGGGGCTTTTTTTCGGAAAAACCGGAAGATGAATGTGGATTTCACCTTCCGTTTGATTTCGGAGTCATCGATATTATCACTCCCCGCTTGGAGGGAGGAACTCGCCTGTTTTAGATAAACCCCCATCTTCCGCTGAATCGACCTTCGCTTGGAGTTCTATCAAGGAAGAATTCTTCCCTTAAGACAAAACCCGATACGAGATGGTCGGCACTTTCGGCCGGGATAAGGTCGAAGTCGGCGTATTCTCGTGGCTCCCGCTCTTGTTGTAAACGCCAGCGAAAAGTGGGCTCCAGCCCTGATAGAAGTTGTAGTATTCCTTGAAATCGGCATAGTGATCGCTTGTATAGTAGCAGACCGGATCGGAGCCATAATCCTTGATTCCATCGGCAATAACCACCACGCGTCCGGCCCCGCGGGAGATCGAACTTCCTGTGTTGTAGCTGCCGGTTAAAGCGATATCGAATTCGTAATAGATGCCTCCGCTTACGCGATTGAACGTCCCCAGTTTCACCGTGTAGTCGTAGGAATGGCGGGAACCCGAATAATAAGTCGAGATCATCCGCCCGTTCTTTCCATAGGAAATTGCCTCGGATTCATCGGCGAAGTAATTAGGCGGAAACGAACGGAAACTCACATAGTACTCCGCCACTTCTTCGGGCGTCAAAACATCTTGGCTTCGCGAAATCGAAGTGGCTTTTTCGGCGATATACGAATCGTTGGCCTGACTGATATTATAGATATCCATGCTGACGGCGTTTTCATCGTAGCGGCCACCGATTCGGAAATCGTAGGATGGAAGAACGCCGATGGAAGAAGAGCTCGAAGAAAGGGAAGAATAACTCGAAGGGGAAGCGCTCGAAGAGGAAACATCCGAGGAAGTCGCGGCGCTAGAAGAAAGGGCGAATCCCCCACTCCCCGAAGAAGACGAAGAAAGCGAACTCGAAGCGAGATTATTGTCGGCAGCGCAGGCGCTTAATAAAAGAGCGGCGCTGAATAAAAAGAAGGAATGCCATTTCTTCATGATCGTTTATCCTAGCCTAGTTCGCTAGCAAAAGAAAGGCCGACTCTCAAGCGGGATCAAGAACGCTCGGGCAGCCCCATCGGTAGGAAGTGCGGAATTGTTCGGCATCGACACGCGTCGAGAACATCGCGCCATAGTTGTAATACTCTTGGAAAGTCGCGTAATGATCATCGGTGAAAACCGCCGTATAGGAGGAATCGTAAGCCGTCGCCCCCTTGCTCGAAGAGAAACCGCCGCTGAAGACCACAAGACGACCGACTCCGCGGCTAGCGCTCGAAGAGCTTGCGGCATAACTGCCGGTCAAATCGATATCGCATTCGTAATAGGCGGCGATCGACGTGCCGTTTGGGGCATAAGGCACACTGGTCACATAACCATCGGTGCGGGTGTACGCGCTAACGCAGCGTGTCTTCCTTCTGAAATAGGAATAGGCTGTGGCATAATTCGAACTGGTCACAAAGTTGGCAGGATAATGTTTGAAAGCGATGAAATAAGCCGCCACATCAGCGGGTTCAGTATAAGCGGCCGCATCAGCTAACGATGAATTGGCGCTGACCGCGGCGTAGGTGTAATAGGTATAAGTTTTGCTAGCGCTTACGCTATAGGTCGAACCATTCGGCACAATCGAGGTCGGGACGCTCACCGAGGAGACGCCCGAAATGAGACTTCCGCTGAAAACAACCGGATTGATCCGATAGAGCGAAGCGCCCGAGCTCCCATAGACCACATGGGTGCCAACGCCGTCAAGATAGACAATCGTCAAAGAATAAAGCGTGAGGTCGCTCGCTCCGCCATCGATGCGGAAATAGGCAACGTTGTCACTTGAAGAAAAGTCGAAAGACAACGACGTCGCGCCACTTGTCGCCGCGATGCTTTGACAATTCGTCAAAAGCGAGGAATCTCCGGCATAGAGTTTGGCGTCGGCATCGCTCGGGGAAGCCGTTTTGTAATTCAAGGTAATCTTCGTGATCTGCTTGATGGCATCGATGTTATAAAAGGAACCAGCGATAGAACCCGAGTAACTCGGGGCAATCAAACGAACGAGGGTTCCGCTATCTTGGAAAGTACGATAAAAACCAAAAGAGGTCGATCCCGAACTCACCGTTCCATAGTTTCCCGTATCATAAGCGCCGCTGAGGGTGAGCGATGAATTAAGCGTCATCGTTGCCAAGGAAGAAATCGACGAGGAGGTCGGTTCCGAGCTCGAGGTTGGAATGCTCGCCCCGCTAAGAGTGAACAAAATCTTCGCTAAATGAAAGCGATTGGAACCATCGGATTCAATGGTTAGGGACGTCGAAGAAGCCCCGCTGTCGTTGTCGAGACCTGTAAAAAGATAAATATTGATTCCCGAAAGATCATCAAGAACAGGCATGCTGGTCGAGCTGATCGAGGCGGTTTTCGCTGACGCGAGAGCCGAAGTCGTCAATGAAACTGCCGCCACGCCATCACTACCGTATTGATAGGCATAAAGCCTGACGGAAGTCACGAGACTTGCGGCAAAACCGAAAGTTATTTTTCCCGGCCCAGTGGAGGAGCCAAACTTGGCCGAAAATCCGGAGCCATCCGAATACACCTTCGTCGATGTCGTCAAGGAAAAATCAATTCCCGTCGCCGTATAATTCGTCTCAGAGAGAGCTGCGCTTCCCGTCGTTGCGGTTTCACCAAAAAGAATCGTCGCGCAACTTTGCATCGCGGTGGCGGCTTTTACCAAATCAAAAGAACGGGGATTAGCCGAGATAATGGTACCAAGGAGGGCAAGGGCAGCCACACCTGAGCTTA
>JBAYEZ010000072.1:0-5796 GCA_041667485.1 Bacilli bacterium | reverse complement strand
TTTCTACGGCCAAGATTAGCCAATGTCAAAAAAGAAAATAAATTAGGGGATTACTTCTGATTCCGTTTTTCTTTTTCAGAAAAACTCGAACGCAACGGCGACCACGAAAGCGCCCCGATTCTCTCCCCGGTGGCGCAGGGTGGAGCTGAATGGCGGGGAGGCCAATAGCGAATCGAGGAGTAGCGCCCCAAGTTAGAAATATTCGCTGCGAGAGATCGCACATTTCAAGCGAGTCAATAACGTCATCGGCTGATGGGGTTTCGAGACGAAATTCCAAGCGGCGAGTTCGATTTTTCGCCCAGCCTTAAACTTTTCGTTTCGTCGGCAATTGTGCTTTGATATCCCCCCGGAAGAAGAACTCGCCACTCCCGAGGTTTTCACGAAGCGTCTCACCCCCTCAAACAGCCGGTGGTTCACTTCGATAATGCCTTCGTCAAAACGGCGGGTTGAAGAAAAAAATTGCAATAAAGCACTTTCGTTCCGTCTTTTTCGTTTATGCCAAAAAGAGATTGGTTTTGCAGGGGTTTTGAAAACCAAGGGAGATTTGATGGGGCTTTCTTCTGTGCTCTTCCGAAATGAGCCAAGAGAAGAAACGTAGTCGAAAAGTAATGGCATCATCGAAAGATGTCCGCGCGCTCTTCCCTCAGAAAAAACACGATTGCTTGTGGTAGAATAATTCCGCTGTCATTCTAGACCAGTAAGCGGGGATAAAAAATGGAATACGGACGGAAAATCGTTGAGCAGCGGAAGGCCCATCATTTGAGCCAGAGCCAACTGGCGGAGCAGCTTTCAATCACCCGGCAGACGCTGAGCCGTTGGGAGAGCAATGCCGCCAAACCTGATGTCGATAGCCTTGGCAAGATGGCGAGGATCTTCGGCATCAGAAGCGACTATTTCTTTGCTGAGGATTCGTCCAAGCATCAAATGCCTGAGTATCAAAAAGAGGAACTTGCAAAACAAAAGCGCCAAGTCCTCATCCTTTCGATTTCGCTTGTCTTGCTTATTTTGGCCGCCTTGGCCCTTGTGATTTATGGCGCGATCGTTTCGCAAGTTGGCTTAATTGCTGGCGCTTCGGTTTCCCTTGCGCTCTTCTTGCTCATCGCCCTTTGGACTTTTTCATTCGCCCGCAATATCTTTGCTTCGAACCGTTTTATGCAAACTGGCGATGAAGAGGCGTTTGCGACCTATATCTTAAAACGCTATCGTCATGCGCGGGGATCGGGCAAGGAGAATTACGCCAACGTCCTTGCTTCGGCCTATCTCGATTTGGACGAGCTGGCGGAGGCGCGGAAGTACGCATCCGAAATCCAGAACCCCCTCATCAAAGAACTTGCTTCGCCCACCTTGATTCTTTTGCTTCTTGATGAAGGAAAATATGCCGAAGCTAAGGCGCTTTATTTGGTCTACGCTCCTCGTCATCGGACGGGCCATAGTCGCTTTGAGACCCACCTCGTGAGCGCCCTCGATGGTCTCTTTCGCGCTCTCGACGGGGAAGAAGTCAGCCTCCTTGAACGGGACGATTATCAAACGATCTATGATTCGCCGCTCGGGAAGAAACTTTGGGCTTCGGCGCCTTGGAAAAAAGAGAAACGCGAGGGGGCGTCTATTGCTGAAGAGCAAAGCGCTCTCATCACAAAGCGGCTCGAGGCTTCGGCCAATGTCTACGACGCGATGGCGGGACAAGGGGAAAGAAAACTCCAAAGCTGGCTCAATTTTGTCTTCGCTCTCAGCATCGCGGTTTTCCTCAGTTGTTTCTTAATCGCCGTTCTCACGTTTTCGCGTAACGATCCTCATCCCTTACGACGGATGTGGGTGATGGCTTTCGGGGCCCTGGGCGGCCTCGCCGATATGATTTTTGCGATTTATGCCCATCAAAAAGAATCGAAAGACCATACGCTTTTCGCGGTTATCGGTGGAACGATTCTTTTGGTGCTCGGAATCCTTTTATCCCTTACCTCCCTCGCTTAAAAATAAAAGAAAGGGCTTTTGTAGAGGACATTTATTTTTTCGGTAGCGCTTAAATAGCCTCTTGATACATCGCTTCGGAGTCGACGGGTTTCGCCAAGCGGGCATTCATCCTGGCCTCGAGGCGGGGAGGAGGCAAAACGCTCGAGCATGGCTTTGCCATTGATCGTGGTCTCGACCTTCATTCCTTTGGCTTCGATGAAAACTTTGACAAATTTTGGCGTTTTACCGGGTTGTCTTCGCAAAAAAACGCCGTCGTCCTTCAACCTCTTTTTTGCCCGCTTTGAGCATCGGTTCAACGATAGTTTTGGATGCTCTTTTTAGGGGAGGCTCATCCTAAACGCTGTGCCGACTCCAATCGCGCTGCGGACAGGAGAATTCTCTGCCAATTAAGACACGAGGCTCTTGACGATGATAAGGCCCGATCCCAGCCTGTCGGAGGCGCCATTGCGGGAGTCGCCGAGCGGGATGCTCGAAGCGCGCTGCAATCCCCTTATGGAATCAGCGCTTGTCGAGCTATTTTTCAGCGGCCCAATTGGTCTGGTCACGGAGACTGAATCTTCACCGGATTCGTTCTTGCAAAAGAAGATGCGCTGAGGGCTCTCGTTGCGGATAATGGCGGCTTCATCGGTATTTTTCTTCATAACTCAAGCCGTTGAACTGAAGAAAGCATCTGAAGGGGGGGGGCACCGTTTTTTAAATCCGCTTGAACCAAGGAGATAATCGCAATTGCCCTTGATGAGCGCGCTCGCCGCGTGGGTATGGCCCGCGTTGTTGATCAAATTGGCAAAGCCCCGGCCCTCATGGATGGGAAAAAAGCGCAGGTAAAGGCGATCCCGGCGGTGTTGCATAAGAAAAAGTTTACAAATTCTATCTTTCTCGTGCGCCGGTCAAAATAAAATCGAAGAGGAGGAAGTGAAAAAAAGAAAATCTGCAAGGATAAAAAAGTAGACTCTTTTACAGGGGAAAGGAAATCAGATCTTGACGCCCTTGTCCTTGATTTGGCTGGTGTAGGTATCAACTTGCTCTTGGATTGAAAGGTCCTTGAACTGATTCATATAGAGCTGGTAATAAGCGCCTTTCTTTTCCATTAGGGTCTTGTGGTTGCCATCTTCGATGATGGTGCCCTGTTCCATCACGAGGATTCGGTCGCTATTGACGATGGTGCTCAAACGGTGGGCGATCGTAATGGAGGTCCGACCCTTCAAGAGCGGCTGAACCGCTTTCTGGACGGCTGCCTCCGTTTCGGTGTCGATCGAAGAGGTGGCCTCATCGAGAATCAAAATCGAGGGGTTGCGGATGATGGCTCGGGCGAAAGAGACGAGTTGTTTCTGCCCTTGTGAAAGCGAGCCGCCGCCATCGCTTAGAACGGTGTCGTAGCCGTGGGGCTGGGCCATGATAAAACCATCGATTCCCACGAGTTTCGCGGCCGAGATAATCTCCTCGTCTGTGGCGTCGAGTTTGCCATAGCGGATGTTTTCTTTGAAAGAACCCGAAAAGACGAAGGGCTGTTGTTGGACGTAGCCGATATTGCTTCGAAGCCAACCTAAAGAACGCTCAAGATAGTCGATGCCATCAACATAAATATGGCCGGTGGTGGGCTGATAGAAACGGCAGATGAGGTTGACCATTGTGGTTTTGCCACTTCCGGTCTCGCCGACGATTGCCAACGAGGTACCTTGCTTGATGTCGAGGCTGAGCGGGTGGATGACTTCGACGCCGTTACCATAGTCGAAGGTGACCCTGTCGTAGACGATTTCGCCTTTGAGTTTTTCGTAGGCTTCTTTCTTCGGATGGAAAAGGTCGCCATATTTGGCGATGACTTCAGGGGTATCGATAATCGCGGCCTGGGTATCGAGAAGCTGGCCGACCTTTTCGGCACCCGCCTGCGAGGCCATGAAGTCGCTGAAAATCTCCGCCATCGACTGAAGCGGGTCGTAAATCTGAGCGACGAAGGAGATGAAAAGAACGATGGTGGCGATCGTTTGAACGGTGTCCGCTGTCGTTTGCTGATTGCGGATCATGGTGATGCCAACCGCGACGACTATTGCGGTCATGATCATCGAGATGAAGGAGACAATCGGCTGGAAAAGGGCGTTGGTTTTGGCGGCTTTCCAACGTTTGTCTTGGATGTCACCCACGATGGTTTTGGCTTCGCTTGAAACTTCTTCTTCAATTGAGAGGGTTTTGATGGTTTTCGAACCATTGATCGCTTCAGCCAGCCAGCCAACGAAATGGCTGTAGGCGTTGCGGGCGGTCCGCCATTTTTTGAGCAAGGAACGTTCAAAGAGCGGAATGATGATGGCGACGAGCGGAATCGAAGCGCAGACCACTAAGGAAAGCAGCCAATTGTGGCTAAACATGGTGATCAAAGTGAAGAAGAGATCGAAAAGAGCCCAGAACATGGAGATGATATCCCACGAGAGGACATCGCCGATTGAGGAAGTGTCGTTGTTCATGCGGGCGATGAGCCAGCCCGAGTTGGTCTTGTCGAAGTAACTGAAGGAGAGTTCTTGGACCCGGTGGAAGGTGTCGCGTCGCAAGGAGGTCATGATGACCATGTCGAGATAGTTGGTGAGATAGAAAGTCCAAAAGATCGAGAAACTGCGGAGAAGAATCATCACGATTTCGATCACCATGAAGTTGGCAAACGACAAGTCGACTTCCCAGGCGCCTGTAATGAAACTGACATGGATATTGGCTTCCATGATGTTGCCGGCCGAAGCGAACGTGCTTAAATCAGCCACGGCGTCGATTGCCCCGGCATTCATGATGGGGACAAAGGAGGAATCGTAAAAGGTCGTGATGAGCATCATCGCGAGGATCACCAACAAAAGAGGCCACTTTTGTAGCGCATATTTGCCAATTCGGACCCAAATGCGGAGGTTCAGTTTGTCTGGCAGTTTTTCTTCTTCGTTTTCGCCTGTCATAACGCGCCTCCTTTCGTTGAGACCATCTTGGTTTGGATCGCCGCGATATTCTGATAAAGGCCGGGAATCTTCAAAAGCTCTTCGTGAGTGCCCATTTCGGCGACCTCGCCATCCTCAAGCACGATAATGAAATCGGCATCGCGGGCCGTAGAGACGCGGTGAGTGATGATGAGAGTAGTGGTGTTTTTCTCCCATTCCTTGAGATTTTGGCGAATCGCGAGGTCGGTTTCGGTGTCGACGGCCGAGAGAGAATCATCGAAAATGAGAACCGGGGCATTCGAAAGAATGGTCCGGGCGATGGCGACCCGTTGCTTTTGCCCGCCCGAAAGCGACATGCCTTTTTCGCCGACGGCGGTGTCGTAGCCATCTTTGAAGGAGACGATAGTGTCATGAATATCGGCAATTCGGGCTGCCTTGACGATGTCTTCTTTACTGGCATTCTTATTGGCCATCAAAATGTTTTCGCTGATGGATTTGCTGAAGAGGAAGGGGTCTTGGAGCACCGGAACGATATTGCGGCGGAGATAGGCTTTCTGAATATCTTTTAGTTCGACTCCGTCGATTCTGATCGAGCCGGAGGTGTAGTCGTAAAGACGAGTCAACAAAAGTGAAAGCGTCGATTTTCCGCTTCCGGTTTTGCCCATGATCGCGACGGTTTGGCCCGCTTTGATTGAGAAGGAGACATCGTGGATGACTTCGGTGGTGGCATCATCGAATTTAAAGCCCGCGTGGTCAAAAGCGATGTTGCCTTTAATCGTCGGGGTCAGCCCAGAGGTCGTATCTTCGAGCGGCTCTTCGAGAATGAGGCGGATCCGGTCGCTCGAGGCGATGTATTGGCCCATGTTCGAGAGCGAGGTCGCGCATTCGCGCAAAGGCCAGACCATCATGTTGACGAAACTGA
>JBAYEZ010000071.1:0-5827 GCA_041667485.1 Bacilli bacterium | reverse complement strand
GACCCCACCAAAATCCCGAACTCTATGCCCGCTTCAATAAGTCGATCGGTTCCGGCATTCTCCTCTATGGTCTCCCTGGCACGGGCAAGACGATGGTCGCCAAGGCTATCGCCAACGAAATCGACGCGGCTTTCTTCAGCGTCAAATGCTCCGACATCCTTTCGAAGTGGGTCGGCGGCAGCGAACAGAACGTCAAAAACCTCTTCGATTCCGCTCGCAAATACAAAACGGCGATCATCTTCTTCGATGAATTTGAGGCAATCGGATCGAAACGCGAAGATGAAGATTCTTCGAGCAAAGCTCTTGTTCCTGAGATTTTAGCGCAGATGCAAGGCTTCAAGACCACGAAAAACGAACTCTTGGTCCTAGCGGCTACCAACCGGCCTTGGATGATTGATTCGGCTTTCTTACGGCCTGGGCGCTTTGGCATCCACATCCGCGTCGATCTTCCCGATGAAGCGGCTCGCTTGGCCATCTTTCAGAACAAACTCAGCAAAATCCCTTGTGAAAGTGCCCTCGATTTGAAAAAAGCCATCGAATTGACAGCGGGCTATAGCGCCGCCGATGTCAGCGATGGCTTCATTGAAAAGATGAAGAGCCTCGCGATTGAGCGGGCTCTTTCTAACGGGGGCGAAGAGAAGATCACAAACGACGATATCCTTCAGGCCGCTCAGCTCGTGAAAAGCACGGTGTCGCCTGAAGATGTCGAGAATCTAAAAAAGTATGAGGAAGGAGATTATCGTTCATGACGCCCTTATTCACTCCACTCGATGAAGCCGGCCGGCCCCACAAAGACGCCGCGGCGGTCATCGCCCTCGATGGTGCGGGCACTCTTTGCACATTCAAAGGGAAAAATCTCTGCAAAATCCCTTTCGAATCGGTCAGCGATGCCATCAGCATCCCGAGCGGAATCGAAGAAGGGATCGGTGAATTCGTTGCCAGTCCTGAGGGCCTTAATCTCTCCTTTGTCGTCGCCTATTCCTTCCAGATTCTTTTTCCAAGCATATTGATCGCCCGGCTCCGCGAGGATGGCTACGAAGGCGAAATCCTCGCCAACCTCAGCGTCGAGTCTTTCTTCAAGGAAGTCCTTTCGCCGCTCTTCGCCAAAGCGATGGCTGTGAGTTTCGCCGATGAAGTCTCGCTCAATTTTTCCATCCTCCAAGCCAAAATGAAAAGGGGATCCTTCAATAGCGACTATCTCAAAGCGCTCAATACCTTGGCAATCTTCCCGTTAGGAGTCGATTTCTCCTCGCTTCGTTTCGGCGCGGCTGAGCGCAGTTCTCTCCGCAACGGCATCGCCCGGAAAAAAGAGCCGCGAATCGCTCAGAAAGCGGGGCATTGACGATGGAACAAGATAACCTCACCCTCCGTTACGCCCGCGTTGTCAACCGAAGCGAGCGCCTCGCGGGCGCGTTAATCTCCTCCGGCGACCTTAAAACGATCGAACGGGATCAGAAACTCTTTTTCGCCATTGAAGAAGATTTAGGCAAAATCGATCTGCAAACGTTGAAAGAGAGCGAAGTGAGCGCTCTTGAAGATGTCTTCGCCCTTCTCGATCCCACCAGCGCGTTTTATGGCCAAGAAGAAAGCAGCGCGGCCGTCTATCTCGCCGAGATTTACCACAACGTTTTCGTCAAAAACAAGCCCTTGGTCCCCGCCGAGCACACCAAGCGCCTGCAAGCCATCAAAGACTTGGCCAACCGTCAAGAAGACGAACGGGCCCTTCGCGACATCGAAGCCAAAATCGCTTTGCTCAACAAGAATGCCCCTTCGCCCTCCTCTTTCAGCTATGGTTCCTATCAGAAAACACTGAGCGAGCTGAACGCCAAGAAAAAAGAAATCCAATCGCGTTTATTTAAAATCTAGGTGGATTTTGCGTCGTTTCTTTTGCAAATCTCGCCCCTTTTTCTTTTTCGCTCTCGGAGCAAGCCCCCTCTTTTCTTCTGCTAAGAAGAAAGAGCCATATCAAAATACGCCCAAGGCATTATAATGAAACGCATGAGCGAAACCTCCTTAGCGACATATTCTCACATCGCGGTCCTTCTTCTTGGCGGACTCGGCACCCGTTTTGGCTCTTCGAAACCCAAGCAATTTTTGCCGATGGGCGGCCAACCCCTCTGCCTTTATGGCGCCAAAGTGCTCGAAAGTTCTCCGGTGGTTGATTTTATTGTCTATGTCGTCCCAGATGGCTACACGAAGAACTTCGCGCTGATTTTAGCCAATGCTGGCCACGCTAAGCCTTCGGTCATCATCGTCGGCGGTTCCACAAGACAAGAATCGGGCCATCTCGCCGTCAAATACCTTTTGGAGCATGGAGCGAATTTGAACGCCTCCCTCTTGCTCCAAGATGGCGATCGGCCTCGTTTGCTCGAACGTTATCTCGTCGATAATTTCGCTATCGCTGACGAGTTTGGCGCCAGCGTGACAGCCATACCGGCGACCGATTCCGTGGCGATTTGCAAGGAAAAGGGAGTTTTAGATGGTTATATTCCTCGGCAAGAGGTCTATCTTTTGCAGACCCCTCAGGCCTTCAAAATCTCTTTATTGGCGGAGGCGATGGAACTTGCGCAAAAGGCGGGAAAGAACTACACCGACGATGGCTCATTGGTCCTAGCGATGAAAGGGATCAATCCCCATTTGGTCCTCGGCGATAAGCGCAACATCAAAATCACGACGAAAAAAGACCAAGATGACTTCGAGGAAAGCCAAGGATGAATCATTCCAGCGTCGGGGATATTATCGAAGGGACGGTGGTTCGGGTCTATCCCAAATACGCCATCATGCTTTTCGATGACGACGAGACAGGACTCCTCCATATCTCAGAGCTTTCCGATTCTTTTGTACGGAACTTTACCGGCTACGTGCAGGTAGGTAATATATACAAGGTCAAAGTCATTGCCTATGACGAAGACAAGGCCTTCATGAAGGTGTCGCTCAAACAGTTGAGCGGCGAAGAAAGACGCTCGCCGCTAGCCAAGCGGCGAATCGAAAGCCCGGATATCGACTTCGCGGAGCTGGAGAAAAAGCTGCCCGAGTGGATAAAAGAAGAAAATGAAAAGGAGTAGAAACGGCATGGTTATCGAAACGAAAGTTGATTCGTTGGTCGACAAGGTGGATTTCGCTTCTTATCAAGCGAAGGTAAGCGAGATCAATGAGAGGATTGAAAAGAAAACGGGGGCCGGCAACGACTTCCTCGGTTGGGTGGATTGGCCAATCAATTACGACAAGAAAGAACTTGAAGCGATCATCAAAGAAGCGGAATACGTCCGCAAGAATTACGATGTGCTCGTCGTCTGCGGAATTGGCGGCAGCTATTTGGGCGCGCGGGCGGCGATCGAAGCCATCAATGGTGTCCTCCCGAACCAAAAACTCGAAATCATTTATTTGGGCCAGACCTTTGATCCGACCTATTTGGCCCAGCACCTCGATTATCTAAAAGACAAGAAATTTGCAGTTAACGTCATCTCGAAGAGCGGCACCACGACCGAAACATCGGTCTCGTTCCGCCTCTTGAGAGAACTTCTCGAGAAACGCGATGGCGTCGAAGCGGCCCGCAAAGCCATCATCGCCACCACCGATAAGGCGCACGGCGCCCTCTACACCTTAGCCAAAAACGAAGGCTACGTGAAATTCGTCGTCCCCGACGATATCGGCGGCCGTTATTCGGTTCAGACTGCGGTCGGTTTATTTCCGATTGCCTGCGCCGACATCGATCCGCGCGAGATTTTGGCAGGTTCGGCGGCAGCGAGAGAAGATTGCCATGATCCTTCCCTTGAGAGCAACCAAGCCTATCGCTACGCGGTCGTCCGGCGCGAAATGTACGCCCACTACCACAAGGCGGTCGAAATGTTCATCACCTACGTCCCCGGCTTCGTCCAGATCGGCGAATGGTGGAAACAACTCTTCGGCGAAAGCGAAGGCAAAGACAAGAAGGGCCTGCTCCCCGATTCGGCCACGTTCACGACCGACCTTCATTCGCTTGGCCAATTCATTCAAGATGGCTCGCCCGTCTTCTTTGAGACGACGCTCCACCTTTCGCATCACCGCCACGACGTCAAAGTGCCGCACGATGCCGAGAACCTCGATGGTCTCAACTACCTCGAAGGCCGCTCGCTCGGCAACATTCAAGACCGGGCTTTCGAAGGGACGGTCGACGCCCACACCAATAGCGCAAAGAACAACAACGTCATCCTCGAACTTGAGAAGATGGATGCTTGGCATCTTGGCTATCTCTTCTATTTCTTCGAGCGGGCCTGCGCGATGTCGGCATACCTCAATGAGGTGAACCCCTTCAACCAGCCGGGCGTCGAGATCTACAAAAAGAACATGTTCAGACTCTTAGGCAAGCCAGGATTCGAGAAATAAGAGAATCGCCAAAGAAAAAGCAGCGGGCCAAGGAATGCAAGAAAGAAACTGCCTGCCTCAATCGTTTCGCCTCTTTCTACCCCCGCTTATCCAAGGCGCTTAAACGGGGCGATATCCTCTGCCGCGTCACCCATAACGACACCAAATTCAGCAATTTGCTCTTTGACACCGAGCGCCACGAGGTCGTCTCGGCCCTCGATTTCGGCACCATGACGGAAGGGACGCCCCTCTACGATTTTGGCGATGGCTGCTGCAGCGCTTGCGACGAAGCGGAAGAAAGCGAGCGGAATTGGCGGAAGATATCCTTTTCGCTTGAGAAATTTCAGGTCTTCAGCGAAGGCTATCTCCATTCAGCCAAGTCCATCCTCGACGAAAAAGAACGCTCGTTTCTCGCCGAGAGCGTTCTTCTTCTCGCCCTCGAGCTCGCCCTCCGTTTCCTCGAAGACTCTCTCCGGGGCGACGTCTATTTCGCTCTTGAACGCCCCGATGACAGCCTCGTCCGGGCCGGGGGCAGATCGCTTTGGCCCAAGACATCGAAAAGAAGCAGCCGGCGATGAGGAAAATCCTTAATCAGATCCTCGAAGCGTGAGCCATCTTGTCTTTCAGGCTATCGAAGGCGTTCTCTTTGATGCGGACGGCACCCTCATCCCTGAGATTCCCCGCGATAAGAAGCGGATTAAAAACACCCACAAAGAGAATCGGATCCCCTTCAGCGGAAACCTATTTTTCGCTTTGATCCTCAAAGGGGCGAATCATCAGCAAAAATCCTTGCGGTTACGCGATGAAAACTCGGGATCCCCAAATGGGTCCCTTGGGATTTCCAAGCGAAACCCTATTATCCTGGCATCCTTGATCTTTTAAAGGATCTTCGCCTCCCCCACCGCCAACTGGGCCTTGCGCCTTATTTTGAAGTCGGCCGCGAAGGGATGACGTCCGCCTGAAAAAGTCCGATCCGGAATTCTGTCGGATCGCCCGAAGAAAATTCGGCCTTGCGCCCCAGGAAGTTCTTCTAGTGGACGATCACTTAAAAAACGAGATCAGGCCCGCCGATAGCTTAGGAATGAAGACAGTCTGGGCCAAACAAGGCGTTTCGCGCGTCGAGCATCCCTTCGACAAAACGGAAATCCCGAGCATCAGCGTTAGAGAAATCACAAAAATCGCTTCGCTCCTTCTCTAAGAGAAGAAAGCCTTTTAATTCGATTGACGGTCACTAACCTCAATGGTATATTTATTACCGCACGTCTAGGCGGGCGGTCCTACTGGATGCTTAGCTCAGCGGGAGAGCATCGCCCTTACAAGGCGGGGGTCAGAGGTTCGAACCCTCTAGCATCCACCAACGTCGGGGAAACGAACGTGTGTCGAAATCTGTGGGCGAATAGCGAAGTGGCCAAACGCGGCTGACTGTAAATCAGCTCCTTCGGGTTCGGTGGTTCAAATCCATCTTCGCCCACCATCCCTTTTG
>JBAYEZ010000070.1:0-5843 GCA_041667485.1 Bacilli bacterium | reverse complement strand
CTGACGACGATAGTCTGATCAAAGGATTCCTTTGCGTCTTCTTTGTCGGGATAAGAAAGTTTATAGGTCACAAGGGTCGTAGTGCCTAAAGCAATTCGCGGCAGGCTGTTTTCGGGTTCTAAGAAGGTCGAATCCGATTTGAGTTCGAGGGCTCTAGGCTCGATGACTTTGCCAACCGAGGGCGGGTTGAATAAATTGACGATGCTCGCCAAGATCGATGAGAAAGCATCGCTTTGAGTCCCCGAAGCATTCGAAGGAACGGCGCTTTCACCGAGAATCAAAGCGCCAAAAAGGCAATAGAGAGCAAAGAAAATATAAACGGAAGGTTTCCTATTTTTCAGGGTTGGGGAATTTTCTTTCATAGGCCTCAATGTCTTTGGCGATCACTTCTTTGGCGGCATCGCGCCCCTTGATCTCTTTGACCAAGGTGTGTTTGCCATGTTCCAGCTCTTTGTAAACTGTGAAGAAATGCCGAATCTCCTCGCAGACATGTTCAGGGAGCTGGCAAATATCTTTGTAGCCGTTATAAAGCGGATCATGAGCACAAATCGCGATGATTTTCTCATCGAGCGAACCCGTATCGTCCATCTCGAGAACTCCGATCGGATAGGCTTCGGTGAGAGCGAGCGGGACGATCGGCTCTGAGCAAATGACCAAAACATCGAGCGGATCGCCATCTTCTGAGAGAGTATGAGGAATAAAACCATAGTTCTGCGGATAGTGTGTGGCAGTAAAAAGAATCCGGTCGAGAATCAGCGCTCCGGTGCTTTTGTCTAATTCGTATTTGTTCTTACTGCCGGCCGAAATTTCGATGCAAGCAATAAATTTTTCAGGAGTGATTCGCTCCTTATCGACGGCGTGCCAAATGTTCATGGGAGGTTACGTTCCTATTGATAAATGATATCTTACCACTTAAGCAAAAAGAAAGAAGGGCAAGCCTTCGTCTTTGCGCTATGATAAATCCGTGAAGCGAAAAATCTCACTTTTTCTTTTATTCCCCCTTGCCTTGCTTGCTTCGTGCTCGTCCGCGAATAAACGGACGCCCCTCGTCCGCAATGGGGATATTTTACTGAGCAGCGAAACGACATATCTCGGCATTTGCATCCAGCAAAGCGTCGAACGAATGATGGCCCGGATGGATGATGGCGAAACCGTCGCCTTCCTTTTTTCCTCGCTCAACTGCTCCCACTGCCTCGCTTGGGAACCGACCTTCGTTTCTTTTCTCAGCCAAGAAAACTACGAAGTCGTGCTCTATCAGAATGGGACGATGCTTGATAGCGAATGGAAAAGAAGCGTCGCCGCAATCCAAACTTATTTCCACGACACCGAAACCATCCGCATGGCCACGCCGCTGCTCTTTATCGGCGACAAACAATCCTTCTCTTTTGCCGGCACGAGCGATACGAGTCAAGAACGGCTCCATTCTAATTTCAAAGCTCAGGGGGATGGAGGCCATATCACGAGTTTCCGGAGCATCGAAGCTTATCAACGCTACCTCGCCACTACCCCTGACGCCTTAATCTATCTTTACGACTCCGCTTCTTCCAACGTGGGCCATACGTTCTATGTCGATTGCCTCTTCCCTGCAGCCAAAAGCTCTAGCAAACCCCTCGCGCTTTTGGATTTTCAAGGGATGAATAGCACTAATCAAACCACGGCATTGACCCTCTTTGGCCTCAGCGCCTTCACCCCGATTCTCAAGCAAAAAGAGTCTGTCTATAATCTCGCAAAAGAAAGCGAGGTGGCATCGGCCACCTCGCTTGTCCAAAAATATTATCGCTAGACTATTTCGCGCGTTCGCGAACGAATTCGTCAAAGGCAACGCCTTCATCATAGCCAGTGAATTTGGCGTAGTAATATTCATCGCCCATCGCTAAGGCCATATGGATGGGATAACGGCCCATCATGCACATCTTTGGTCCGTATTTAGCGATGATCTCATCTTTCGTATGGGCGTACTTGATCACGTCTTTGCGGTGCGAAGCAAAGGCATAATACTTGGGTAAACCCATGTTCTGGAGATTTTTGTCCTCGCAAATCACATCAGCCCAAAGCTCGTAACAGGAAATCGAGTTGGCATAATCGATGAGATCCGGAGTAAAACCGCCAGCCGGACGCATATTGCATTCGAGGGCGACGAATTCGCCCTTTTTCGCAAAGCCTGGCTTATCGCTCTTGAGAACAAAAAATTCGATGTGGAAGAAACGCTGGCGGATGCCAAATGCCTTCACAACGGCGCGGCCGACCTTTTCGAATTCTTTCCCATCGATGTCGTGGAAGGGCAAGGTAAAGGGGTTGTTGTAGTAATAATAATCGGTGTTGTCGTTCACGACGGTTGCGATGGCGGTCATGAAGTGATCGCTGGTGCAGAAGACGACATTCGAATGCGAATCGCAGACACCATCGAAACTGACGATGAAACCATCGATGTATTCTTCCATGATGTAGACTTCGGAGAGTTTTTTGGCGAGGAATTTTTCGAGTTCAGCTTCATTGTGGAGAGCGAAGGATTCGCTGGCGCCGACGCCGATATTCGGCTTCACGAAGACTGGCCAACCCACTTCTTTGATGAAATCTTGGGCCTTCTCAAGATCGGCCGGCCCGGCTAAGAGGGTGTAGCGCATCGTCTTGGCCCCGCCTTTTTGGAAGCATTCCTTCATGGCGGATTTGGCTTTGATGTGTTCCATCTCTTCGGGCCAGAAACCCGTTTTGATGCCCATCCCCTTGCGGAGTTTGGCATCCATCTCAAGCCACCATTCATTATCGGATTCGATGTAATCGATCTTGCCGTATTTCTTCTCGTAGGTTTTGCAACAGGCAAGCATCTTGGCGTAGTTGCCCACATCATCGACGTACATATACTCGGTGAGGGCGGCCTTAAGCCGCGGATGAAGATCGTAATCAGGCGAATCGCCCAAGCCTAAAACCGTGACCCCGTGATCCTTGAGCGCTTCAACCCATTTGAAGTAGCGCGGTGGAAAGTTCGGTGAGATAAAGATGAAATTCATACCTTTTGCCTCTAATTATAGAGGTATTATAAGGCTTTTCCGCGAAGGAGACACCCGAAGAGGCGGCTCAAAAGAAAAGAGGGGAAAGAAAAACCGCTCCACCCGAGGGATGAAGCGGCGATCGTTAACGCTTGGCAGCGGAACTTTTGTACTGGCTCGTGAGGGCGGCTTCCGCCCGGGCGACGTCCTTCGAAGAATCGACCTTAGGCTGAGAAGCGGCTTGAAGGAGAACGCTGGCCGCAGCGTAATTCGCCGCGCTCTGGCACTCTTCGACGAGGGCGATCGTCTTATCGCTCCGCACCTCGAGAGCGCCATGATGAATAGCGAAATAGCGTTCGTTACCGTTGCTTTCTTTTAGCCGGATCACCCCATTCTCCGCCAAAGCGGCAATGTAAGGCGTATGGCCAGGCAAAATCCCCAAGGGGCCTTGGAGCGAAGGAAAATACGCTTCCAAAACCTCGCCTTCAAAGGCGAGGCCTTGCGGCGAAAGAATCGTGAGAGAATAGGCGCTCATTTGCCCTCCATCTGCCGGGCTTTCGCTTCGACGTCTTCGACGGCGCCGCAGAACATGAAGGCACTTTCCGGATAGGCATCATATTTGCCCGAAAGAATCGCTTTGAAACTGCGGATCGTCTCGCTGAGCGGAACATAGACGCCTTTGAAGCCATTGAATTGCTCGGCCACGTGGAAAGGCTGGGAGAGGAAGTTGCGGATGCGTCTAGCTCTCGCCACGATCGCCTTGTCCTCATCCGAGAGTTCGTCGAGACCCAAAATGGCGATGATGTCTTGCAGTTCCTTGTAGCGTTGGAGCAGTTTTTGCACGCCGCGCGCCACATCATAATGCTCTTGGCCGATGATCTGTGGGTCAAGGATGTTCGAGGAGCTTTCGAGCGGATCGACAGCCGGGAAAATGCCTAAAGCCGCGATGTTGCGGTCGAGCAGCGTCTTGGCATCGAGGTGTGAGAAAGTGGTCGCCGGGGCCGGATCGGTGAAATCATCGGCGGGGACGTAGACGGCCTGAACCGAGGTGATGGACCCCTGCTGAGTCGAGGTGATCCGCTCTTGGAGCTGACCCATTTCGGTCGCGAGAGTCGGCTGATAGCCAACGGCGGAAGGCATCCGGCCTAACAAAGCCGAAACCTCGCTGCCGGCCTGGGTGAAACGAAAGATGTTATCGATGAACAAGAGGACGTCTTGGTGCTCTTTGTCGCGGAAATATTCCGCCATCGTGAGCGCCGAGAGGCCAACCCGCATACGGGCTCCTGGCGGTTCGTTCATCTGGCCGAAGCAAAGGGCGGTGTTTTTCAAAACACCCGAAGCTTTCATTTCAAAATAGAGGTCGTTGCCTTCACGCGAACGCTCGCCAACGCCAGCGAAAACGGAGATGCCGTGGTGTTCGGAGGCAATGTTGGAAATCAATTCCTGAATCAAGACGGTTTTGCCCACACCCGCCCCACCGAATAAGCCAATCTTACCCCCCTTGACGTAAGGGCAGAGCAAATCGATAACCTTGATGCCGGTTTCCAAGATCTCGGTTGAGACCTTCTGCTCGGCAAAGCCCGGGGCATCACGGTGAATCGGATCGCGCTCGACGTCTTTGAAATCCTTGTCGCCGAGCCCATCGATCGGATCGCCGAGAACGTTGAACATTCTGCCCAAAGTCTTCGGGCCAACCGGAACGGAAATCGGGGCTCCGGTATCGAGGACTTGCATCCCCCGCCTCACCCCTTCCGTCGCGCCCATGGCGACGCTGCGAACCGTATCATCGCCGATATGTTGCATGACTTCGCTCACCAACACCTTTTTCCCATCGGGGAAAAGAATCTTGAGCGCGGTTAATAGCGCAGGAAGATGTTTGTCTTCAAAGCGAACGTCGATGACTGGCCCGACGGCCTTAACGACGCGACCATAGAGGGCCTTGTGTTCTTGTTGTTCCATCCTTTTTCCTCCTTAGGAATTGTCGCCTGCTCCCGATACCACCTCGGTAATTTCCTGAGTGATAGCGTTTTGGCGGGCTTTGTTGTATTGAATCGTGAGATTCGACAAGAGTCGATCGGCATTGTCATTCGCGTTATCCATCGCGGTGCGGCGCGAGGCTTGTTCGGAGAGTTGTGAGTCAACCAAGCGGTCATAGAAAACGGCGGCGAGATAACTCGGCAGGAGCGTGTGGATCAACTCCCGCGGCTTTTCATCGAACAAAGGCGGACAGTATTCCTCGCGGTCCCACTTCTGATGAGGCATTTGGACGGGCAAGAGTTGAAAGCGGGTGGGCGTGAAGGTGATCGAGTTCACGTAGCGGGTGAAGACGACATAAATCCGGGCATATTTTTGAGCGTTGAAATCGTTTTTGAGGCCGAGTGAGAGCCGGTGGACTTCGGGGAAGTCAAGTGAGGCAAGACTCAGTTTCTCAAAATCGTGGTTGATGTTCTTAAAGTTGAAATCATGGGCGTAATGATGAAGGGCTTTGGTGCCGATCGGGGCGATGATGTCCTTCGAAGTCGCCATTTTCTCGACGGCTTTGAAGATACCATTGTTGTAGCCGCCGCAAAGACCGAGATCGGAGGAAATCACGATGAATAAGAACGGCAAATCCCCCGCGTTTGGCCGTCCATAATGAGTGCCGGTCTCACTATCGTGAGCGAAAAGCTCCGCCATCAAGTCCTCAAGTTCATGGGTGTAGAGCGATTCCTTGGCGGACTCACTCTTAAAACGTTTGATCTTGACGGTGGCGATGAGCTCCATCGATTTGGTAATCTTCTCGGTGTTTTTGACCGTGGAGATCCGCCGTTTGGTTTTGGCTAAGCCTAACGACATTTCGCTTTAGTCCTTCCGCGG
>JBAYEZ010000069.1:0-5886 GCA_041667485.1 Bacilli bacterium | reverse complement strand
GTAGGAATAGCCGCCTTTCCCGTGGCCCAAGAGGCGGATTACTTGATAAGTTTTCCCATCGATCTCAAATATTTTCATCCCATATCACAATACACGTTTTTCTCTTCTCGGCAAATCAGGGGAAAATTACCCTGTTCTTTTTTTAAAGAGCGGTGATGAACCCCCATGGTGGTTGGAACGAATTCCCTTTTTTCAAACAATTCGGCTCCGATAACGTTCTTATTCTTTCATAAGAATAAAAGAGTGGCTTATAATGAAAGGCGATTTAGAGGGAAATTAATGATCCAAAGAATTGGTATCTTGACTTCCGGCGGAGACTCGCCGGGGATGAACTGCGCGATTCGCGCCGTGGTACGGAGCGGGCTTTCGTATGGCCTCGAAGTGTATGGCATTTACGATGGTTATCGCGGAATGGTCGAAGGAAATATCGTAAAGATGAGCCGCAAATCGGTTTCGGATATTATCAACCGGGGCGGCACGGTGCTCCGGACGGCTCGCTTACCGGAATTCAAAGAGGAGGCCACCCGCGTCAAAGCGATCGAGCAACTGAAGAAATTCGGAATTGAAGCCGTGATCGTCATCGGCGGCGATGGTTCCTACATGGGTGCCAAAAAACTTACTGAAATGGGCATTAACTGCGTCGGGCTTCCCGGCACGATCGATAACGATATCGCCTCGACCGATTACACGATCGGTTTCGACACCTGCTTGAACACGATCGTCGATTGCGTCGATAAAATCCGCGACACCACCGAATCGCACTCGCGCTGCTCCATCATCGAAGTCATGGGCAACCACTGCGGCGATTTGGCCTTATTCAGCGGCCTCGCCGAAGGCGTCGAAATGATTCTGACCCCCGATCATCCGATCCCAGAAGAGGAAATCATGAAGACCCTCAAGACGATGCACGACAGCGATAGCGACAAGCGCGCCCTCGTCATCGTTTCCGAAAAGCTATTCCCCGACATCAACGCCTTCGCTAAGCGGGTTCAGGAACAAACGGGATTCGATACGCGAGCCGATGTTTTAGGTCATGTTCAGCGCGGCGGTTCCCCCTCCGCTTTCGACCGCATCTTGGCTGCCCGGATGGGCGCCTATGCCGTCGATTGCTTGGTCGAAGGAAAAGGCGGTATCTGCATCGGCATGGTCAACAACAAGATCGTCGATTATGACATTTACGAAGCGTTGGCTCTCCCGCGCGATAAGCACGTCAGCATGCTGCGCTTAATCGATATTCTCAAATAGTTTTTCCCGAGGAAAATAGCAATGGAACTGGTCTTGAAGAAGAAAACGAAAATCGTTTGCACAATCGGCCCGGCGAGCGATACACCGGAGATGATTTACAAACTCTATCAGGCGGGCATGAACGTCATGCGCGTCAATTTCTCGCATGGTACCCATGAAGAGCAGCTGGCAAAAATCAATATCGCCCGCAATTTCGAGAAGAAATATGGGATTTATATCCCGGTCGCTTTGGATACCAAGGGCCCCGAAATCCGCACGGGCTACATGGAAAACGGACAGGTTCCGGTCAAAAAAGGCCAGATCATGCGCATCACTAAAACCCCGATGACAGGCACGGCGGAGAAGTTCTACTGCACTTATACCGGGCTTTATGGCGATGTCAAAGTGGGCGATATGATCCTCATCGACGACGGCAACCTCGAAATGAGGGTCATTGAGAAGGATGAAAAGACTCAGGAAATCGTCGTCCAAGCCCAAAATGATCACTACATCAAAGACCAGAAAGGCATGAATGTGCCGATGTCGCGCCTTTCGATGCCCTATATTTCCGAACAAGACGAACAAGACCTCAAGTTCGGCGCCGAATACGATATGGATGCGATTTTCGCTTCCTTCTGCCGCCGGCCCGAAGACATTACGGCCATTCGGGAAGAACTCGCCAAATACGGCAAGGTCATCCCCATTTTTGCCAAAATCGAGAATCCCGAAGGCGTCGAGAAAATCGAAGATATCGTCAAGACGGCCGATGGCGTCATGGTCGCCCGCGGCGATCTGGGCGACGAGATCCCACCGGAGCAAGTCCCGCTCGTTCAGCGCAAGATCATCCGCCTCTGCCGCACCTATGGAAAGCCTGTCATCACGGCCACCCAAATGCTCGATTCAATGACGTCCCATCCTCGGCCGACCCGAGCCGAGGTGAGCGACGTTGCCACGGCGATTGATGAGAGCTCCGACTGCATCATGCTCTCTGGCGAATCCGCTTCGGGGCTTTATCCGGTCGAATCCGTCAAGATGCAAACCGCGATCTCGATGGCCATGGAAGCCGAGCTTCCTTATGAGCAGCTCGCCCGTGAGGCCTTTGACACTTCGGAAAGAACCATCAACGATGCGATCGCCAACTCAATCGCCAACACCGCCCTCCTAATCGGGGCCAAACTCATCGTCAACTTTACGCAGACGGGCAATTCGACTCGTCGGATCTCCAAAGCCCGGCCTTGCTGCCCGATCATCTCGGTCACCAACAGCCGCAAGACCGCCCTTTCAGGTGGCTGGCTCTGGGGCGTCTATTCGGTACTGATTAAGACCTCGATGCCCGACTTCATCGAAGAGATGGAAGTCTTGGCTCTCAAGATCGCCCGCGATTCCGGCATCCCTGCCGGTTCGCCGATCATCATCGCTGGCGGCACCCCCACTGGCGCAGGCAAGACCAACTTCATGCGCATTGTGAACGTTAACCAAATTAAGGATTTTGATTAATGAAAAAAATCATCGCCCTCGACATTGGGGGCACCAACACCCGCGTCGCCCTCATCAATGAGAAGTACGAGATCGAATCCGTCAAGGTCTCGCCGACGGTGGTCGGTAATACGAATCTTTTCCTTGACAGCGTCAGCAAGACCATCAAGGAAGCGATTCCTTCTTTCGATGGCGTCGCCGCGTTGGCGATGGGTGTGCCTGGACGAGTCCGCTACGATGGTTTTATCTACGCGCTCCCAAACATCCATATCGAAAACGTGCCCTTAGCTTCTTACCTCACGAAGGAGTTCCGTCTCCCCTCCTACGTCATCAATGACGCAGAAGTCGCCGCGTTGGCCGAGGCCAACGTCGGCCCCTACAAAAAGGCAAAATCGCTTTATTTCGTCACCATTTCGACCGGAGTCGGCGGCGCTCTCACCATCGATGGCGAACTCCGCAACAGTTCCTATGAAGCCGGCCATACCATGACGCCGTATCATGGTGAAGTCCACGAATTTGAACATATGGCTTCGGGAGTCGGCCTTCACCGCCTCTGCGACATGAACGGACTCCAGATCAGCGAAGCCAGAGAGTTCTTCGCCCTCGTCAAAAACAAGAACCCCCTCGCCTTAAGCGTCTACAAAGACTGGATTAAGATGGTGGCGGACTGGCTCGAGATGATCTACGATGCCTTTACCCCCGAGGTCTTCACCTTGACAGGTGGCGTCATGAAGAGCAGCGAAATCTTCTTAGCCGATCTGCGCCGGGCGGCACCTCACTGCCATCTCGAGCTCTGCGGTTGCGGGCAAGAGGCGGGCCTTATCGGGGCCGCGGTCCTCGGCTTCCAAAAGAGCAAGTAAACATTTGTATCCAAAAAAGACAGCTGAATCAAAAGGCTGTCTTTTTTAGATCGCAAAAACCAATCAAAAATGCCTCAAAAAATCAAAATATGAGGGTTTGCGGAGATTTCCCTCGGAAAAGTATCAATTTACCCTTTTAACTGATAGCACCGATACTTCTTCGCTTTTCCAAAATGTCATCGCCAAAAACCCCGCAAATTTGACACTTTTAAAACAGAGGCTATAAATAGTCGGCGAAAGGAGAATAATTATGGATAATCAGAACGTTAATTCGACCGTTGTGACTCCGGCTCAGGGCGCCACCGCTCCGGCTGCGACTGCTCCGGTTGAAGGCAAGAAGCACAAGAAGAATAAGAAAGCGATGTAAGGCTTTCGTTCTTTGATTCGAAAAGGCTCCGAAAGGGGCCTTTTTCGTTGGTCAACTGGAAGTGTCTTTCTTTCCTCTCCCCTATACTCTATAATGACGGACGAACGGGAGTTATCTTCGAATTTTATGCAAGAAAATGTAGAAAATGAGTTTATTCTTTCGCCCGGCATCAAAGGCAACACGGCGGAAGTCATCGCTGAAGTCAAGCACGTCAGCAAACGCTACAAGGGCTGTTTGGCCCTCAATGACGTCTCGATGCAGATCCATCGGGGTGATTTGATTGGTTTGGTCGGCAAAAACGGAGCGGGCAAGACCACGTTGATCCGGGTTTTGACGGGTTTGGCAAGGCCTTCGAGCGGCTCTTTCACTCTTTTTGGTTCGGCCAACCCGAAAGACCTCAACCGCAACCTCGGCAAAGTCGCGGCCATGGTTGAGCAGCCGGCCCTTTATAACGATATGACCGCCACCCAAAATTTGATGACCCGCTGCATTTTGATGGGCATCGAGAATCCGATGGATGGCTACATCCGCGACAAACTCGAGTTCGTTGGACTCGACGACTCCTACCACGATAAACGCAAGGTCAAAGACTACTCCTTGGGCATGCGTCAGCGGGTCGGCATCGCCATGAGCATGATTGGCGAACCCGAGTTGATGGTCCTCGATGAGCCGACCAACGGCCTCGATCCCGAGGGCATCCGCCAAATTCGTGAATTGCTGCTCCGCCTCAATAAGGAAAAAGGCGTGACGATGATGGTTTCATCCCATATCCTCTCCGAACTTTCGAAATTCGCCGCCTCCTACGTCTTCATCGACCGCGGCGTCATCGTCCAGCAAATCACCTCGGATGAACTCGAGGCTAAAGTTGGCAAGGTCCTGATTCTCGAAACGAGCGACAACAGCAAAGCCTATCAGTTGCTCAAGCAAAAGAACTTCGACGTCGAATTCGTCAAGAATTCCCTTAATGTCCACGACGTTCTCAATAGCGCGGAGGTCCTCAACCTCATCTCGGCCGCAGGCATCAGTCTCACCGGAATGAAAGAAGAAGAAAACTCGCTTGAGGATTACTTCATGAACCTGGTCACTTCGGCGGCCGATAAGGTTTTCGACGCGAAAGGGGGCAACATTTAATATGGAAAACAGAGCCACAGAAAAGAAAGAGTCGAAGAAAGAGGCCTTCAGCGGATTTTCTCGCGAAGCCAAAACCCATCCGACGTCGATGAAAGATCTGCTCAAGATGTATTTCTATCGCCTCTATCACAGCAAGATGCTCTACGTCATCTACGGGGTGGTCGCCTTGATCGCCATCATCGCCATCATCATTCTCTTCGAAATCAATGCCCAGGTGAAAAAGAGTGCCATCGAAACTGGCACTACCTACAACCCGAGCGCCTCGATTTCCCAGCTGGCGCTTTGGTGCTTCTCAATTCCGCTCCAATCGCTTTCGGCGACCACACTTCTCACGGCTATCAGTTATCAAAAGCTTTTTACGATGGCTGCCACCTCCTATTTCCCGATTGGCTTCCTCGCTCTCTTCGTCATCGCTTTCTTTGTTGGCAAGGACTGGCGGAACCGGACTTTCCGGAACCAGATCCTCGCCGGTCATAGCCGCCTCGAAATCTACCTTTGCGCCCAAATCATCACCTTGGTTATCGCCCTCGGCCTCGTCGCCGTCTGGGAGCTCACCCTTTGGGTCTTCGGCTTGGCCTTCCAGATTCCGGCGTTCGTCGATGGCCAATTTGACTACACCTTGACCTCGAGCGGAATAAAAGTCATCAGCAACACGACCGGCGTCTTCCTCCTATGCTTCTTCATGTCGCTACTCATCTACATCGCCGTCAGCGTCGTCGCCTGCGCCTGGGCCTTCATCATCCCGAATTCCTGGGGTGCGGTTGGCTTACTCTATGCCACCTTGCAGCTTTTAAACCTCGTCGCCGTCATCGTCACGGCCGCCTCATC
>JBAYEZ010000068.1:0-5946 GCA_041667485.1 Bacilli bacterium | reverse complement strand
TTTTGATTTCACCAAGTAAACGCCCTTCTTGATCGTTCTTTCCTAGGTCATAGAAAAAATGAGCATTCTTTAGCGGCTCACAAACTTGCCGAAGGAAAGATCCCAAAATAAAACGGCGGAAGCGACTGAGTTTGAAGGGGGACGTTTGAAAGTATCGGTTCCAAGACGAAAAGAGGATTTTTGATTTCCTTAATTGAGAAATTTCCAAGGATAACGAATGACTTCCCGGCAAAGATTCGTCGATACATCCAAAGGCTTTCGCTTTCGGAGAAAAGAGGCTCAAAAGCGCCGAAGAGGAAAACATTTCGATTTTTCCCCCGTCGCAACGAAAGGCATCTCTTATAAAAAGAAAGGACCGATTCGGGGTCCCTATCCTCGACCTCCGCCGAATGACCCGAATCCTCTTTAGGCGAATGGATCCAAGCCGGGGCGGCGCTGAATCCGTGACCTGCGCCCTCCGCCCATTGCATTGGGATTCGTGCGTTGTCCCGGCCCACTTTGAGAACGCACCGCCGCGCTTCCTCAACGGGCATCCCCTGTTTTTGGAGGTCAAGGTACGCATTTTTGCTTTCAATGTCTTTCAATTGGCCAACGGAGATGAAACCGGCGTCCTCCATTCCGAGTTCGTCGCCCTGATAGATAAACGGGGTCCCCCTCAAAAAGACGGAAAGACCGAAAAGCATCTTGGCCGCTCGATCGCGGAAGAAATGAGAGCAGCAATAGCTAAGGGCCCGTGGAAGGTCATGATTGTCCCAGAAAAGCGCAGGCCAACTGCGGGAAGGATCGCTCATCTGCTGGGCGAAAATGGCATCCCGGTACTCTTTCATCACAAAGTCGCGCCGCCCCCATTTGCCATACTTCGGATCCCAGAAACGCGTCCATTGATCGAATTGGAAAACCATGCTCAGTTCGTGGCGCTTCGGGTCAGTATAAAGAAGCCGGGTTTCGTTGTCCGCCGCCCAACATTCGCCGACGGTCATCGCCTGATGCGGGGCGAGAACGAGGCGGTTCATTTCCTGAAGATAGTCATGAAGATGAGGCCCGTTTGCCACGATGAGGCGGTCTGGGTCTTTCCCGATATATTCGATGACGTCCATCCGAAAGCCCGCCACCCCCTTGTCGAGCCAATAGTTCATGAGCGAGTAAACCTCAATCCTCAAGTTTGGGTTCGACCAATTAAGATCAGGCTGCCCGGGGGCAAAAAGATGAAGATAATACTGTCTTAAGGAGGGGACGTATTGCCAGGCCGACCCCCGGAAAACGGATTCAAGAGAATTGGGTTTCTCTCGCCAGATGTAATAATCATGATAGGGATTGTCGCGGCTTTTCAGCGCTTCCTGGAACCATCGATGTTCGGAGGAGGTGTGGTTGACGACCAGATCCAAGATGATTTTTAGGCCTCGTTTCTCCGCCTCATCAATCAAAACATCCATGTCTTCATCGGTGCCAAAAATCGGGTCGACATGGCGATAGTCGCTAATGTCGTAGCCGTTGTCCTCCATCGGGCTTTTGAAGACCGGGGAGAGCCAAAGGGCCGTCACGCCGAGCGAAGAGAGATAATCCAATTTTGAGATGATGCCGCGAAGATCGCCGAGGCCATCGCCGTTGGAGTCGCAAAAAGAACGAGGGTAAAT
Organism: Bacilli bacterium; assembly: GCA_041667485.1. Classification (GTDB taxonomy): domain Bacteria; phylum Bacillota_I; class Bacilli_A; order RFN20; family CAG-826; genus UBA4951. Next base: position 4,312 of record JBAYEZ010000068.1, on the reverse strand, counting down.
CTGATAGACAATTTCCTTCTTCCAATCTGCATTCATCGGTTCTTGCCTCTTTTAACAACCAGCATTCCCCAAAGTCGAAAAGGTGGAAGGGACAGGGAGATCTTCCCCTCGGTCTCTTCGAAAGGAATCGCCTTAAGGCGTGGGGAATCCACATCGGCCCAGAAGAACCGCTCATCCGGGTAACGGCGCTGGAACGAAATCGTTCCGATTTCGGAAGGAGCGCAGGCATTTTTGGGCCCATTCCACTTGGTGTCGTCCTGCTGGGAGAGGTTGATAAAGCTTAGGGTGCGAAGGCCGTCCTTCTCGCGAGCGATGGAAAGGATTCCGCCCGGGGTGGCCTTCGGCGAGACCTTTGGGTTGGAAAAAACAACCTCCGCGTTCGGCCCGGAAAGATGGCTCAGGCTGACATCAACCAGTTCAGGATCATAAAGAATGTCGCCGTAGCGGACGCTTAAATCCGCGATTTTTCTGAGCGATGCCAATGAAGCGGAGGATAAGAGAGCATTGTCTAAATAGTAGCCGGTCCGCAAGGCTCTGCCTTCTTCGCCATACATTAAATGGAAAGCGCCTGAGGCAGAAATGATCACATCCAAAAGTTCGGCGGCGGGAAGGGCGAAGCGCTGGTCTTTTTCATAGAAAGGCTGAAGATAGGCGGCGAGGACAAAGGCTTTCTCCTTCGCCAAAGCGTGATGCTCCCTCACGAGATTGAGCAAATCGCCATAGCCGTCGAGCGGATCCCAAATCTCGGCGTAGTCAAAAGCGCTCTGGCAAGAACAAGTCGCCTCGAGAGGCCAGGCACCGACGTTATTGAACGTCACGGTTCCGCCGATTTTCCCCAGGCGTTCGCTCGCTTCATCGATGAGATTAGGGAATTCTTTCTCAAAGGCGATGCGCTCGCCCCGATAGTCCCAGGCCTCTTTGGGCGATCCATAGGTATCCATATGGATTCCGATAAAGCCCAACCCGATCGCCTTTTCGTAGTTAGAAAGGAGGCGCTCCCGCCATGGGGAGACTTTCGCGAAGTTCATGATTGAGAAACGGTCGATGAAGGTGAGTGGCTTCCCAGAAAAGTCATAAAAGCGCTCCTCCGGGTGGGCGATCGCATAGGCGTTGGTCGCACCATAGACCGCCCCATAGGCGAAAGGCATGATTCCATGGTTCCGCCCGTAATCCAGCTTTTCCTTAACCACCTTTTGCGATTTCTCTTTGCCCATCGGGTCCACGAAGGGATCGGACGGGGCGAGATAATCCTCGTGGCGGTACATCCAGTCATAGTATTGGGCACAATTAAGATGCATTTTCAAAAAGAATTCCCCATGGGAAGAGGGCGATGCCCCAACGGAGAAATCCGCAAGGAAACCATAGCGGGGTCTAGAAAGCGGGTTCTCACTCACCTCAAAGGACGTGGCCATGCTTCCAACCTCCAGTCCGTAAGCCCCTTCTTTGAGTTTGGGGAGGGCGAGATTCCCTTCTTTGACGCGCCCCTTCAAAACCGCTTTCTCAAGAGAATAAAGCGAGTAGGCGGCTCCATCGGGGACGTCTTTCAAAACGAAGGAAGGCTTTTCGGTCGGGACGAAAAAAGCTTTTGAGGGGAATAAATCCATGGTTTTAACCTTTAACCGCTCCGGCGGTCAGCCCCTTCACGAAATAACGCTGGAAGGCGACGAACACCACGATCGTGGGCAAAATCCCGATGATGGCGGCCGCGGCCATTTGAGGCCAGTTGGCCGAGTATTTATCAAAAAAACGGTTGATCGAAAGAGGAATGGTGACCATGTTGCTCTTTGTCAGAAAATAGACGGCCTGCCCGTAGTTGTTCCAAATGCTGACACCCTGAATGATGACGATCGACGCCGTAACGGGCTTGAGCATCGGAAAGGTGACGTGCCAGAAAGCGGTGAACGGAGTACAGCCATCGATGATGGCGGCCTCCTCGATCTCATGAGGCACGCCGCGGATGAAGCCGGTGTAGACGAAAATCGAGAACGGCAAGGTCTGAGCGGCCAATAAGAGGATCATCGCCCAATAAGTATTCATCCCGTTGATCCCCTTCATGATGATGTAGAGCGGCACCGTCGAGAGGACGGCGGGGATCATCATCGAAACCAAGATGATCTTGTAGAATGCCCTGTTGTACCACGTCGGGTATCGGGCGATGGCATAGCCAGCCATCGAGCTGGCCACCACGACCGCAGCGAGCGCCCCCAGCGTGATGATGAGCGAGTTCAAAACCGCCTGGCCCAGGTTCGAATTGCCCCAAGCCGCCCGGTAGTTGTCCCAATAGAACGCCCCAAAATTCGAGAGGGTCTCCCCCATCGTCATTTCCGGCGTCGCGATCGAGATCTTGAAAAGCACGATCAGAGGAAGGAGGGACAATGAGCAGACCGCAATAAGGGCCAGTCCATAAAAGAAAATCTGGATGACCTTCGGCATGGTGATTATTTTTTTGTTTGCTGCCATGGTCATTTCTCCTCGTTGAGGTAAAGGTTAGATTTCCGCATGATGTAATAGGAAATGCCAACCGGGATGGCGATTAGGAAGAACATCATCACCGAGACTGCCGAGGCGTAACCGCTTCTGCCACCATAGGCTAAACGATAGATGTATAAACTCAGAGTCTCCGTGTGATAAGCCGGGCCGCCGCCGGTCAAGCTGACCACCAAATCGAAGACGGCAAGGGAGCCGATGATGTTCGTGATAATGTTGATCATGATGCTCGGGCCGAGCATCGGGATGGTGATATGGGTGAATTTCTGAAACCAATTCGCCCCATCGACCGAGGCCGATTCATAAAGTTCGGAGGGTATGTTCTGAAGCCCAGCGGAATAAATCGTCATCGTGAGGCCAACGTATTGGAAAGCATTGACCACGATGATGACCGCCATCGCCCATTTTTTGTCGCCCAAGAGGTTGACATAGGCATCGCCATTCCCGAAGAGGGAAAAGAGCGAATAAAGGACGCCATAATTGTCTTTGAGGATCAAGAGCCAAACGTAACCCATGATCAAAGGCGAGATGACGGCTGGCACGTAAACGATGGCTTTGACGATTTTATTCAAGGTAGTGTTCTTGTCGAGAAGAAGTGCGTAGCCGAGCCCGAGGAAATTGAGAAGGGGCACGGAACAACCGGCGAAAACGAGGGAGTTCAAAACCGCGTTCCGGGCCCGGTCATCCTGGAAAAACACTGCAAAATTGTCAAAGCCAACCCAGTCCGCTTTCCCAAGACCATTCCACGACGTGAAGGAAAAGCCAACCGAAAAGACAAGCGGGAGCAAAACAAAAGCCAGGAAGAGGAGAAAGGCCGGCCAAATCATCCCCTTGTGGAGATTGTTGAGCAACCAACTCCCTTTTTCCCTGGCTTTTGTGAGTGTCATAAAACCTTACGCAAACTCACTTATTCGCGTTGTAGGCGGCATTCCAGTCGCTGGCGTACTTCGTGGTGAAGGTGTCCGCGGTATAGTCGCCGATGTAGAGGCCTTGGATCAAAGCGCCACACTCGCCGCCGCCGAAGCCGCTCGGGGTCGAGGTGAAGCCGATGTTAAAACCTTTGGACAAAGCCGTGGCGACCGTATCCTTGATGACGCTCCAGTTGGCATCAACATCCGTAAAGGCCGAAGGCGCGCTCACAAGCTCACAATACGCCTTTTGATTATCGGCATTCCAAAGGAAGTTGAGGAACTTTTCCGCTTCGGTGGCGTGTTTTGTGGCCTTCATGACGGAATAACCGCTATCGACGTCAGAGAGGACCACCGCTTTCGGGGCCTTGCTCTCATCCATCGACGGATAGGGCATAAAGCCGATCTTGCTGGCCATAGTCGGATTCTTGGTCGTCACTTTGCTGAGAGCCCACATGCCCTGAGAGAACATCGCGGCCTTGCCGGTCGCGAAATTCTCGATCTGGTCGTCATAACTCGCGGTCACGAAATCAGTGTTCCAGCAGCCGGCATCTTTAAGCTCGAGGAAACGGGTAGCGAAAGTCTTGATCGCGCTGCCAGTTCCCGTGAAGTTCAGTTTGGTCTGATCGTTATTGATGAAGGCAAGGTTCGCCGCGACGTTGCCGAGGCTCTCCTTGATAATGCCGTGCCCCCAGAATTCCATGAGATGGCCGAGCATCCAAGTCTCGCTGCCACCCATGTAGAGCGGAATATAGTTCTGGGCCTTGATCTTCGCGACGTCCGCGATAAAATCGGCCCAAGTTGCCGGTTCGGCGGTGATTCCGCAGGCCGTGAAGATATCCTTATTATAGAATAGACCGGCCGTAGTCTTGTTGGTGGCCAGGCGGTACTGCTTGTTCGTAAGCGGATCGGTGCAG
>JBAYEZ010000067.1:0-5989 GCA_041667485.1 Bacilli bacterium | reverse complement strand
TGGTAATAGACCATCCATAAGCAAGAAGAAATCACGCCGTTCGATGTCACGTAAGCCGGAACTTCGTAGGTGACCTGAACGTAAGTGAAACCCCCTCCATCAAAGGTTATGCCTTTGACGAAAACCACCACTAAAACCCAAGTCAAAATCGTAAGAGCAAGCGAAACGAGCGAGCCAGTCGGCAGCACCCATTTCGGCTCGTCCTTCAAACGGTCGAGCTCCTGGGCGGCATAATAGATAATTTCGGGGATCAAGACAATATACCAGCGGCCATAGCCATCGCCCGTGAAAGCATAGAAGAAGAAATAGGCGAAATTGGTGAACAGGAGGTAACAGCAGAGAGCGAAAGCGATGAGGTGGGAGATTTTCTTGCGCCGAATCGAGGAGGCCAAAGCGACGAAGAAGAGAATCACAAACGGGGTATAGACGAATAATGAGGAGGTCCAGGAGTCGTAACCGTTTCCCATTAAGGGCGACCACAAATAGTTACAGGTCGGGAAGAAGAATGCCGCAAGGGGGTAGATTTCACGGGCATTATTGCCACCGACTTCCGAGAAGAGCAACCCGAAAAAAGTCTTCAAATCAAATGCCTTCAATGAGGATTTGAACTGAGCAAGATAGAGGGAACCAATTGAGGCGGTCCGCCCCGAAAGCGTGGATTCGCGAAGCGAGGGGAAAAGCGTCCAAGCCGACATCATGATGCCGACCCCAAATGCTGCAATACCTAGGCCGATCGCCGACCAATTTTCTTTCGCGTTCCGCTCCTTCATGGTCCAGAAAAAACGCCACAATGCATAGAGGACGCCCCAAATGCAAATGACGACGAGAAAGAAAAACGATACCATTCCCAAGAAGAACAACCCCCAAATGAGGTAGGAGGGTTTGCATTCCTTGATGACTTTTTCGATGCCAAGGAGAATCATTGGCACCGTGAAGATTATGCTGACAAACGACGGAAAACCGACGAAGAAATTGGCAAAGCCGGAGAAAGCGTAGGCGACGCCGCCGATCCGCGAGGTGCTTTCTTTACAGCCCATGTAGCGGAGATAGGCTCGCATCGTCAAAGCGGAAATGGCGCATTTGAAAATCGTCGCAGTCGCAAAAGTCTGCGGAATCCAAGAACGGGGGAAGAGATAACAAATCGTCAAGAATGGGTCGAACAAACCATAGTAGGAATTCGAACCGATATTATCAGAGCCAAGGAAAGTTCCCGTCGCGTAAAGCTGGAAGTAGCCCGTCTTAAAGAAGGTATGCCAGATATCCCAGTATTGATAGGTGAAGTCAAGGTATTGCCACGCATAGTCCCAACCATAGATTTGAGTCAGGCTGTTGGTGAAAAGCGAATAAGCCATCCAGAGAACGCCCAAGAGGAAAATCGCCAAGAAATAATAAAAGAGGCTCCTCCAGTTAAATAGCCAAGGGGTCTTCTTGTGGAGGGCGTTCGAAAAAGAAGCCTTTTGGCTTTGGGCTCTTAATTCCGATAACGTTGCACCTTCTGTCATGATTTTCTTCTTTATTTAGGGGCGTTTTGCAAATTCGAAAGCGCTTCTGCATGGTTTTCTGTCGGTTCGGAATCGCTGACAATGCCGACGACATCGCTGCAGGGGAAAGAGAAAGCAATGCCTTGGCCTTTGGTGTTGATACCGACCTCTTTGTAGATGGATTCGATGATTTTGTCTTTGATTGTTTTCGGCACCAAAATCACCACGATTTGTTTTTCTGGCGTGATCACGACACCAAAGAATTTGGCGATGTCGGTATTGCCCGTGCCGCGGGCTGTCAGAATGGTGCCGCCGCGGGCCCCCGCTTTTTTGGCAGCGTCCATCACCAGATCGGTGAAACCGTCATTGACGATGACCATCACGACTTGGTAGCCGTCCTTTTTGTCAATGTTTTCCACGCTGATTACTCCCTTCCCCTCTCCGAGGGTTCTTGTATTCGTCAAAAACTTATAAGCTGAAACGCCGCAAACAGAATCGATATCGACGAGAAGCGCCACGCCTTTGGCGTAGTTCGAGATGGCGAAACGCTCAATTAATCCTTCACGGATCGCCGGCCACGAGGATTCCTTAATCACCGAGGAAACAACGTGTTTATTGTTGTTACTTAAGCCGAAGACTTCATAAAGATCGCTCGAAGCCGTACCTTTTCCGTGTGAAGAGAAGGCAACGGAAGCGTTGTTGTCCGTCAAAATTTTGACGATGGCGCCATCCTGGCCTTCGTTGACAATTACGATCAAAAACTCAAGCCGGTCGAGCGCGTGGGTGTCCTCATAGGCCTTCGACGTTTCTTTGGCCTCTTTTTTCTCGAGAGGAGAAGCCGCTTTCTTTTCGTCGAATGGTTTGACCTCAGGAAGGTTACTTTTCTTTTTCTTCAAAATAAAGAGTCTCATTTCGACGCCTCCGCAAAGTGAATGACTTGCAAATCGTCGGGCTCGATGAACTGCTCACGGACTTTTCGCAAGATGAGATCGCGCTTAATCTGGGCATAGAGGCCCAGAAATTGGATGACAATCAGTGGCATTAATGCAATCATTGAAACGCAGCCAAATGCATCGGCAAAAACATAGTTGGACATAAAGGCGGATGTTTCCGCGCTGACAAAGCCTGAGGAAGTTACCCCTGCTGTTTTGTAACTGATATTGAGACCGGCTTGTTCGGCTTTGGCCAAACCCGAGGCGTAGGCGAAGCCAATCGAATAAGGCATGACGAAAGTCGAGGCCATCGGCCCGGAGGCAACGCCGCCGGAATCGAAGGCAATAGAGGTATAGATTTTTGGAACGAGGAAGGTCAAAGCCAAAGCAATGATGTAACCTGGGACCATATAATAAAGGATGCTGAAACCAAATCTGGCCCGAACAACCGCAAGAGCGACGCCCCCGCCGATCGATAACGCCATAATCAATAAGACTTGTTTGGATTTGATGGTTCCTTCGGAAAGGATCTCGATTTGCTTGACCAAAACGTGGACGGCCGGTTCGGCCAAGACGCCAAAGAGGCCAAAAAGACCGCCGATGACAACGACCAAAGGAAGAAACTCCGGATGAGCGCCATCGCCTAAAGCAAAGCCAAGTTCCTGCGCAATCGGCAAGAAAGCAACATTGACAGCGCTTAAGAAAATCACGAGACCTAAATAGGCATAAACCAAACCGATCAGAATCCGCAAGACGGGTTTCCATCCCATCCGAATGAAGATGAGGTTGTAGATCAAGAAAAAAACCGCCAAAGGCAAAATCGCGATCATGACGTTAAGGAGTTCGTTTTGAACCGCGGAGCCAAGAATCGGGAAATAAGCGCCCCAGAACGTGGTCCAATCATTCACGCCGATTAACACGCTCGCATCAAAATGATATTCCAGTTGCTCAAGGGGCATAAACAAAGACATCAACATCATGGTAATAATCGGCCCGACCGAAGCAAGGGCGGTTAAACCGAAAGCATCTTCGCCTGAGCGCCCGCCGGCTTTCTTCGAGGCGGCGAGGCCAGCACCAAAGGCGAGAATAAAGGGGACGGTGACAGGGCCCGTGGTGACGCCGCCACTATCGAAAGCAATGGGTAGAAAGAGGCCTTTACCCGTTTCGCTCATTAGCCCAGCGAGAGCGAATACCATCGCATAGAAAGCCAAGAACATGATGTTGAGACTCTTGTTGAAAAGAATCCGCAAAACGCCAAAAACAACAAAGAGACCGACGCCGACGCCTACACTGATGATGAGGGCGGTTTGATCCCAACCAATTTGTCCAGCCATCACTTTCAAATCCGGTTCTGCAACAGTTACGAGAACGCCGATGATGAACGTCATGATCACAATGAGCCACATTTTCCGTTTCTTGAAGAGGGTCTCGCCAACGAGTGTGCCGATGCGGGTCATCGAGAGGTCGGCACCAGCGGTAAATAAGGAAAGACCCAAGCCAATCGCCACCGCCGACATCAAAAAAGCGACATAGACTTGGAGGGTGAACTTCGAATCCAGGTGAATAAAATAAAGAACGCTGACGACCAAGACAATCGGGATGACGCTGAGATAGTTCTCCCCAACGTGCTTGAGAATGTTCCGTCTAGCGGTGTCAGCGGTATCTTTGCTTTGTTTTTGCGCTTCGCTCAAACTGGCCATCTCGCTTTTCCCTTTCAAGTTTCTTATCCTGATCGGATTGAAAAAACATCTTCTTAAACTCAGGCGGCATCGGGGCATTGAAATTATACTCTTTGCCATTCAACGGATTTTTGAGATCGAGCTCGTAAGCGTGGAGGCCAAGCCGACGTAGGGGGTTTGAAGGTTCGCCATAGCGGTCGTCGCCGATCACATAGTGGCCGATGTTGCCGAGTTGAACCCGAATTTGGTTTTTTCGCCCGGTCTCCAAATGAACATCGAGCAAAGAATAGCCGGCTTTTGCAGAGATTTTTTTATACTTAGTGATGGCGAGTTTGCCTTTGGCGGGGTTTCTTACCACATAGACTTGGAAGGTTGAATCCTGGGCTAAGTAATCTTTCAAAACGCCTTCCTCAGGGATATCCATCCCTTCGACGATGGCATAGTAACCACGGTTGGTAACGATGTCGGCCCAGTTGTTTTGCAAGGCTTCGCGAACTTCAAAAGATTTAGCAAAGATGAGAACGCCCGAGGTATCTTCATCAAGCCGGTGCACCACGAAGATGCGGTTATTTCTGTCTTTTTGGGTAACGTAGTCACTGACGAGACGGTAGGCAGTCCGCCCCTTTTCCCGATCAGAAGGCGTCGAAAGCAAACCTGAGGGTTTGTTAATGGCAATCAGATCATCATCTTCGAAAATAATCGGCAAATCGCGACGTTCATGCTTAGTGATTCGATCCCAGGAAATCGTCACTTCGTCTTCAGGGAAAAGCCGGTAGGAGAATAAGGAGACCGGGGCTCCGCCAACGGCGACTTGGTGGTTCGCGATAATCCGTTGGACGTTGTGGCGCGATTGCTTCGGGATTTTCTCGCAGCAAAAAGAGAGAAGATCAGTTTCGTGATAAACCAGATAGGTCTTGGTGCGATTCGGGTCGACTAAGCCTTTCTGGGATCGATGGGCTTTGACGTCGTTCTTGTTCATGCGTCTTTAATCTTATCAAAGTACTACTTTGATAGATACGTTTTTAAAAGCGGAAGGGCTTCCAACGCATCTTTTTTCCCTAAATTAATCAAGTTTTGCAAGATTTTCTTATCGGTCTCGGAATGCTTTACCCTTGGGGCGATCGATGGATAAATTACGAAGAGACGGCCTTTAGCCTCAAGCCGGGCCAAAAGGTCCATCTGGGCATTATAAGTCGCGCTACTTCTTCGATAGCATTCTAAGAAGGATGGATAATCGCGATACATCCGGCAGGAGAGCCGCCATTCGAGCGGTTTCAGCTCGCTTTTGCGATAGCCTTTTTCTCGGGTGGTCACCACGATGATTTTTGAATAGCCCTCAGCGAGTGCCCTTTCAAAAGCGATCGGACAGACGATGCCGCCATCAAGATAGGGCACGCCATGGTAGAGAATCGGTTTCGTCGTGAGAGGCAAGGCCGAAGAGGCAGCGATGGCGTCCGGGAAAAAATCCGGGTCACTTTTCTCGAGGTAAGCCGCCTTCCCGTCGACGCAAGAAGTCGAAATCGCATAGAATTTGCAGGGATTTTTTAAAAAAGTGTCATAGTCGAAAGGCAATTCGTTATGGGTGACTTTATTCAAAAGATAATCGTAATTGAACATCGTTTTCTCTTTGGAGAAAATCCGATACGGCTTAAAAAACTCTTTGTCGTCGCAAAGGAAAATCGTCTCTTCTTCGCAGCGGTGCTCTTGCTTTGAAAGATAATTGCAGCCCATCAACGAGCCGCAGGAAGTCCCATAGACCACATCGGCCCAAATCGCATTCTCCATCAAGAGCTGAAGCGGACCCGCCACGTAAGCTCCGCGGGAGCCGCCACCTTGAAGGCAAAGCGCGATTTTAGCCATGTAACGCCTTCCGGAAATCATCGGCGACGATATCCCG
>JBAYEZ010000066.1:0-6088 GCA_041667485.1 Bacilli bacterium | reverse complement strand
CGGAAAGCGGGACTGAGGAAACCCTAGATAGCCTTGTCCCAACAAAGTGGGAGGAAGTCGTGATACCTCCTTCAAAGCTCGGCTTCTATCTTGAATGCCTGAAGCAAAGGCTAGGCAACAGCAAGCAGACATACCGCGGCGTCCGCTACAAGAAGTTCATCAACCGGTACGTGGCCTATATTGGCTTCGGGAACGAGGAAATGAAGTTAGGCTCCTATAAAAGCATCCAGGAGGCGGCGGAGGCCAGGCTGAAGGCCGAGATCTTCTTTCGCGGTGGAGTCCAAGTGAGGGCGAAGAGCCGTAAGCAAAATACGACAAGGCCGAAAGTTGTCGGGTACCATCTTGGCATCGTCGAGCGGATGGGGGAGAGGCATTCCGCCTTCGCCGTCATCAAATACGTCGGGGCGAAGGGGAACAAGGACATGTGGCTTTGTAGGTGCGACTGCGGAAAGCATTTCTTCGCCTCGTCTAGTGATATGGAGACCGAGACCGTCAAAGACTGCGGATGTGGCTTAGGCGAGAAAATGAGAAAGCCTTACACGAGGCACCTATTCCGCAATTACTCCGAATACGAGAGGAACGGGACGAACCTCGCCCTCATAAGCGACAAGCGGGGAAAGAACATCAACAACGCCTCCGGGGTCAAAGGGATATACCACGACTCCAAAACCGGGAAATGGGTGGCGAAGCTTGTCTTCAGCGGCATCGTCTATAGGGAATTCTGCAAGACCATGAAAGAGGCCATTTCGAAGAGGAAACTAATGGAAAAGAGGTATTTCGAGCCATCTTTGGATGCCTACAAGGAATCCAACGTTTCAGGTGGAGCCCCGTCCAAACGCTATTCCACCAAAGACCAAGAGACGAGGTTCGAGCTCGCTAATGGCGAGGGAATATAGAAACGCTGAGTGCTATACTGAGATTTGCCCCGGAAAAAAGCATCAGGCGACTGGTGCTTTTTCTTATGCCATCGCATTTTATAATTGACATATGTCAAAAAAGAATGATAATGACCCCGTGACCAGAACCAAGAAAAACCGCATCGTGGGAAGCATGCCCGTCGAAGGGGAGTTCTTCTGCAAGGACTGCCTCGGCCGCGGCACCGTCACCCTCTCATTGGAGGAATACGAGGCGGTGCGCCTATTGGATTACGAGGGGCTTTCCCAAGAGGAAGCCGCCTTCCGGATGGGCGTCGCGCGGACCACTTTGACGGGGATCTATTCTTCGGCAAGGAAAAAAATCGCCTCTTTTCTCGTCCGGGGGGAACGGCTCTCCATCGAGGGGGAGCCTACGATCTCCGGGAGAAGAAGGAGCGGTTTGGCCTTGCGGGGCTTGGGGATGGCGAAAAAGGAAAGAAGGAACGGAAAATGATTGTCGCAGCAGCTTATGAGAACGGGGACATCTTCCCCCATTTCGGACGCACGGAATACTTCAAGATCTATCGCATCGAAGACGGGAAAGTCGTCTCGAGCGAGGTGCTCTCCACCGAGGGCGCCGGCCATTCTTTGATCGTCGGCTGGCTCATGGAGCACAAGGTGGATGCCGTGATCTGCGGGGGAGTCGGCGGCGGGGCGGTGGGCTTTCTTACGAAAGCCGGCATCCGGATCATCGCCGGGGTTTCGGGCAGCGCGGACAAGGCGGTCGAGGCTTTGCTGAAAGGGGAGCTCGAGGGCGTCAGCGATCCCACCTGCCAGCATGAAGAGGGGCATGGGGAAGGCTGCCAGTGCCACGGGGAGGGCGGCCACTGCCATTGCGGGGATGACAAATAACCCCCCTGCCAGGGGACGGGGGCGCCTACCCTCTATCCGAGCGCCACGTCGAGAACCATCATGATCATGAACCCGACGGCAAAGCCGATGGTGGCGATGTTGGAATGCTCGCCCACCTGGGCTTCGGGGATCAGCTCTTCGACGACCACGTAAATCATGGCCCCGGCGGCGAAGGAGAGGAAATAGGGGAGCGCCGGCCCCAGGACGTTCAGCAAAAGGATCATCAAAACGGCCCCCACGGGTTCCACGGCGCCGGAGAGCGTGCCCATCGCGAAGGACTTCCATTTTGAGGCCCCCTCGCTCCGCAAAGGCATCGAGATGATCGCGCCCTCGGGGAAATTCTGGATGGCGATGTCGATGGCCAAGGACAGGGCGGCAATCATGGTGATGCCCTGATTCCCCGCCAGCGCCGCGGCGAAGACGACCCCCGGAGCCATCCCTTCGGGGACGTTGTGGATGGTCACCGCCAGCATCATCATGCTCGTGTTGCTCAGATGGGTCTTGGGGCCCTCTGGTTTTTTAGAATTGAAGTGCAGATGGGGGGTCACGACGTCGATCGCCCACAAGAAGCCGATGCCGAGCGAAAACCCGATGACCGCCGGGACGAAGTCCCATTGGCCGTAGCCTGAGGACTGCTGGATCGCGGGGATGAGCAATGACCATACCGACGCCGCGACCATGATGCCGGCGGCAAAGCCGAGAAGGATCTTCTGAAACTTCTTGCTCATCTGCTTTCTCATGAAGAAAACCATCGCGGCCCCCAGCGTGGTTCCCGCGAAGGGGATGGCTAAGCCCAAGGCAACGAATCCGATGTCACTCATGTTTCAGACCTTTCTTGCGCAAAGAAAAACGATGGGGGATAGTCTGCTGTTCCAGAACGAAGTTTTTCCTCATGCGGGCCGTCCCTCGCGGGTTCTCTCCTATCGGCGTTTTCTCAGATAAAGAGGGTCACGCCGGCATTTTCGCTTTCGGAGAGATACGTCGCGACGCCCACGTAATCGATGCCGTCGATGAGCTCTTCCTTTTTGATGCCCATGATGTCCATCGACATCGTGCAGGCGAGGAAGCGAACGCCCGCTTTTTGGGCGCTGGCGAGCTGCTGCTCAAGGGCTGGGACGTTCTTTTTGCGCATGACCCCCCGCATCATCGAGCTGCCCATGCCGCCCATGTTCATCTTGGACAGTTTGAATTTTCTCGCGCCCTTCGGCATCATCCAGCCAAACATTCGCTCAATGAAGGATTTTTTGACGTGCGGGGCCTTGCTCTTGCGCAGGAGGTTCAATCCCCAGAAGGTGCAGAAAACGGTCGCTTCTTTCCCCATGGCGCGCGTGCCTTGGGCGATGATCATGGCCGCCAAGGCCTTGTCCATGTCGCCGCTGAATAAGACGATGGTTGTCTTGCCGCTGCTCTGAGAGGAGACGTTGGGGAGCGAGGCGACATTCTGCCCCTTTTCCACGACGGCGATGATTTTCCCGTCCTTGTTTTCGGAAGAGACCAGCGTGTTCCCCGTGCTTTTAGCCCACAAGGCGATGTCCGAGGTGAAGCCGCAATCGGAGGCGATGATTTTCATCCGGTCGCCCTTTTGCAGCCTTTCCGAGGCTTTGGAGGCCTCCATGATGGGGCCGGGGCATTGAAGCCCCGTCGCGTCGATCTCGATGACTTTCTGCTCATTCTTTTCCGGCATAGGTTTTTCCTCCTTTGCGACAACGGCTTCCGCCACGTTCTCATGCAGGGCTTTGTAGAGCCTCATCCCGCCTTCGATGTTATAGACGTTGGTGTAGCCGAGATTGACGGCGATGCGAATCCAAAGGTAAGCGTTCATGCCCACGTTGCAGTAGACCAGGATTTTCTTGTTTTTGTCTTTCGGTAGCTTGTCCAGATTCTTGCGGAGCGTGACGAAAGGGATGTTGACGGCGCCGTCGAAATGCTCCAGGGAATATTCCAGCGGGGTTCTCGCATCCACGAGAAACGCGCCTTCTTTCTCTTTGTCGAGGGCATCCAGCGAAATCTGCTTGAACTGCCCTTCCATTAGATTGGCGGCGGCATAGCCGGCGATGTTGACGACATCCTTCGCGCTTCCGTATGGCGGGGCGTAGGAAAGCTCCAACTCGGAGAGATCGCCGACCGTCATCTTTGCCTTGAGGGCGGTGGCGATCACGTCAATCCGCTTCTCAATCCCGTCGAGCCCGATTGCTTGGGCTCCCCAAAGGCTGCCATCCTTGGGATTGAAAACGACTTTCAGCGTCATTATCGAGGCGCCGGGATAATAGCCGGCGTGCTGGTTTCTTTCGATGATGACCGATTGATAAGGCAGATTCTTCCGTTGGCAAAGTGCTTCGCTATAACCTGTGGAGGCACCTGTCAAACTGAAAACCTTGAGCACGGAAGTCCCAATTGCCCCTTTGTAGGTATAAGGAAGGCCGTTGATGACATCCGCGACCAAGCGCGCCTGCCGGTTGGCCGGCCCCGCCAAGGCGATATGGGTCGTGGTGCCGTCGATGTAATCCTTGAGGAGCGCCACGTCGCCGATGGCATAGACATCCTCGTTCGCCTTTCCCGTTGCCATATCGGTCGTCTCCATTTTCTCGTTGGTGAGGACGTAGCCGTCGCCGGAAAGGGCGAGGCCGGCGCTCTTGGCAAGGACGTTGTCCGGGACGATGCCGATGGAGAGGATGACGATGTCGGCGGGCAGGGTCTCCCCATCCGCCAGCACCACGGTGTGGCCGTTGTCCTGGAATTTGCTGAGGGAAACCCCCAGCTTCAGGCGGATGCCGTTGGTGACGAGCTCGTTTTCGAGCAGGCGCGCCATCTCATGGTCAAACGGCGGAAGGATTTGGCTCCGGCCCTCAACCAAGGTGGTTTTGATGCCCCGCAAAGCGAAATTCTCGGCGGTTTCCACGCCGATGAACCCGCCGCCGACGATCAAAGCGGTCTTCGGGCTTCTTTCCAGCGAGGAGAAGATGGCGTCCACATCCTCGATGTTGCGGAGGTAGAAAACGTTGTCTGCCTTGTCGAGCCCCTCAAAGGGTATTTTCCGGGGGGAGGCGCCCATGGTGAGAATCAGCTTGTCATAGCTTTCGTCGTATTCCGTCCCGTTTTCAAGGTTCTTGACATGAATCGTTTTGCCAGCGCGGTCGATGGATAAGGCCTCGTTGTGGACTCGGACGTCCAGATTGAACTTCGCGTTCAGGCTTTCGGGAGTTTCCTGCAGAAGCCTCGCCCGATCCTTGATCACCCCGCCGAGGTAGTAGGGCAGGCCGCAGTTGGCAAAGGAAACATAGCCGCTCTTTTCCAAAACGATGATCTGATCTTCTTCCGAAAGGCGCCGAAGTCTCGTCGCGGCCGTGGCTCCCCCAGCCACCCCGCCCACAATAACGATTTTCTTCATTTTTGTTTTAACTTCCTTTATTTATAACAATACCATAGAGATACCCCCGTAGCCTAGGAAACGCTCAGAAGCTTTGCTTTGCCGCTATTATCCGCATGCTAAAACTTGGCAGTTGGCGCGAATGAAAGACGTTTTTCCCTGAGATGAAAAAACGCGGAGTTCTCTTTTGGCGTCTCTTTACCGTTTTTTGCTCCAAAGTCGGTGCTCCCGCCGCCTGAAAAACCAGGAGGAGATGAAGGCGCTCCTTGGGAACACATACTGCCAGGACTTCCTTGACTATATTTATCTTTGGCCGGATGGGAGGAGGGTGAAAGCCCAATGGCTCACGACGACGTTCCACCGGTTCCTTAGGAACCATGGTCTACCGATGGTTAGGTTCCATGATCTCAGACACAGCTGCGCAACTTTTGCAAGGCACGAGGGCGTCCCGATGGAGGACATCCAGAAGTGGCTCGGCCACTCGACCATAACGACGACCGAGGGGATCTACGCCCTTTACGACGACACGCAGTCCCTGGAGACGGCCAAGAAGATCTCAGGCGCCATAGACGAAGGGCTCAAAGAAGACAAAGCCAAGGTCATGAAATAACGGCATCAAGGGGCATAAAAATATGCCTCTTTTTGCTGATTGAACAGGTGCCTGGTGGTATAATAAATAGCGAATAAAGTTTCGATTAAATCTGAACTTAGGAGGACTGAATCAATGTCATATTCTTACAAGATTATCAGGGAGTCGGATGTGAGTTATCTCAAATCCGATCTCGACGTCGCCGGCTCGAATGGGTGGAAGCTCGTCACGATGGTATGGGACCATGACCACTCATGCTTTGTCGCGACGATGATGAAAGAGCAGCAATGACCGATTACGGTTCCTATCCATCATGGAGGGATTACTACGGCATAATCATCGAGTTCGATGACACCAATTGCTCAT
>JBAYEZ010000065.1:0-6120 GCA_041667485.1 Bacilli bacterium | reverse complement strand
GACTTCCGGATTCCGGAATTGGGCCAGGACGGCGCTGCGAAGCATGACGATCGATCTCTTGGCGCCGGGGATGCAGCCTTTGACGAGGATGTAGCCCTTTTCGGCGTTGCTCTCGACGATGGTGAGATTAAGCAAAGTGCATTGCTCCGGTCCCCAGTGACCCGACATTCTCTTGCCGGGGAGGACGCGGTTGTTGTCGCGGCCGTTATTGGCTAGCGAGCCGATCTGGCGGTGATAGCCGCTGCCGTGGCCTTTCGGGCCGATGTGCATGCCGTATTTGGCGATGGTGCCGCTGTAGCCATGGCCCTTGGTTGTGCCGATGACGTCAACGACTTCGCCGGTTTTGAAGATGTCGCAGGCGATGCTTTCGCCGATGTTCTTGGCGTAAATCTCGTCGCCTCTAAGTTCGTATAGGTGCTGCTTCGGCGAAACGTTGGCTTTCTTAAAGATGCCAAGTTCGCACTTATTGGCATGACGTTCGGCTTTGTCTTCATAGCCGACTTGAAGGGCTTCGTAGCCATCCTTCTCTTTGGTCTTCTTCGCCACAACGGCGTTGGGAAGAACCTCGATCACGGTGACGGGATACATAGTCCCATCGGCAGCGAAGACCTCGGTCATGCCCATTTTTCTTCCGATAATGGATTTCATGATGGTGATCCTCCTTACTTCGCGGTGACGTCAATGTCGACGCCGCTCGGAAGATCAAGCTTCCGGATGGCCTCAACGGTTTCTTTCGTGGGATTGACGATGTCGATCAATCTCTTGTGCGTACGGATTTCGAACTGCTCACGGCTGTCCTTATACTTGAAGGTAGCGCGTAAGACGGTGTAAACCTGCTTTTCGGTCGGAAGCGGGATGGGTCCCACCACGCTAGCTCCGGTCTTCTTGGCTACGTCAATGATCTTCTCGACCGCTAAGTCGAGGATCTTGTGATCGTAGGCCTGCAAACGAATGCGCAGGACTTGTTGTTTCGCCATGAATTTTCCTCCTTTAGATTTCTTCAGGCTTCTAGCCGTGTGTTCCGCATGAGTTCCCTGACTAAGCCCAGACTTGACAACGTCTTCGGGTGTGTCAGCAACATCACGCCTCAATGCACACGCCAGCGATGAAGACTATACTCCCTCGCGTACGTGGGAGTCAACAAATTTCGCAACATTTTTTCCGATGAAATCCCGTGATTCTCCAAAAATTGAGCATTGGCGTGAAAAAGGACCAAATTTTTATTCTTTTCTTTTATTTATTTGTGCACAGTGCACAGTTTTCAAGAAAATAACCCTCTCAAAAAACCGTAATTTGACCCCTGAAATATCTCTGGGGTATCACTCGAAAAAGAAACCGAAAAATACATAGATAAAAAAAGACGGCTTCTCGAAGGGACCGCCCCCGCTTCCTGTTCTCGGCGTTTAAAGCCGGCATCGATCACCTTAATCTTTTCTTCCCGACCCGTGAGAGCATAGCGTCCGCCAAGAACGCGCCGCGAGATTGTCGATGCGGCTTCCGCCGCCGCATATCCGGCAAAGACCTTGGTTCCACCATATCGAAGCGCGGTCATAATAGTCAGGTTATTTCGCTCCATGGGTGGCAAAATCCCTTCTCGGCCTTCTCGACGTCTTGAAGAGCCACCGTGAAATCGAAATCCTGAAAAGCCAGAGCAATGCCCCTCAAAGAAAAAACGGGAACACCAAAACTCCAGCGGATCCCCTCCTGATTCAATTCGTAAGCCACCAGAGCAAATAAATGCAGTTTGTCCGCTTCCCTTGTTGTCTAGCCCTTCCAATCGATGCCCTTCTCTTTTGCTTTTGCTAAACCTTTGGCGTAGGTGAATTTACAGCCGCAATAGAGTTGGTTATAGAGATCGTAATGAATCCGCATCTCCCGAGCGATGTCAATGCCTTTGGCTTTCTTGAAATCGCTATAGAAATACTTGGTCTTTGCGTGCTCTTTTTCTAACTCCGAGCCGATTTTATTGAGAATTTGCGAGTCTTTTTGCCGTGAAATCGTCATCACGGTCGTGAAATAATCGTAGCCATTCTTCTCGGCGTAGTCATAAGCCTCCCCCATTCGTTTGCGGTAGCAGATAAAGCAGCGTTCTTTCCCTTCTGGGAGAGCGGCGTAGGGCTCAAGATCCTTGTTGTAGGTCTCGTTGTCATAGGGGGTCACAATTAAATCCACGTGGTAGCCATAATCGCACGCAAAATAACCGAGAAACTTCTTTAACTCATCAAGACGGCGTTCGTATTCGCTTTGGGGATAAATGTTCGAGTTATTGAAATAAATCGTCACCTCAAAATGCGGACAAAGAAAAGTCAAAGGAAAGCAACTGCAGGGTCCACAGCAGGCATGGAGCAAAAGTTTGGGCTTCTTAGCCGGGGAGAGTTCGGCAAGCTCCGTGAGAGATTTTTGATAGAAATTTATATAGGCCTGCGGCATCTTAATCCTCGAGATTATGGGAATAATCGTAATTCCCGTAGATAAACATCGAATCGCCAAAAGAAAAGAAACGATATTTCTCTTTGATTGCCTCTTCGTAGCAGTGCAAGGTCCACTTTCGCCCCATGAAAGCGGAGACGAGCATCACGAGAGTGCTCTTGGGCAGATGGAAGTTCGTAATCAAAGCATCGACGGCCTTATAGGCAAACCCAGGCTGGATAAAGATGGCAGTCGCTTCGTCGGTGGTCGGATAAAAACATCCCTTGGCCACATATTCGCTTTCCAGAGTCCGGACCGAGGTCGTGCCGACGGCGATGACACGCCGGTGTTCCGCCTTGGCCTTGTTAAGGGCATCGGCGGCTCCTTGAGAGACATCAAACGTCTCGCTATGCATCACGTGATCTTTGGTGTCTTGCACCTTGACGGGACGGAAAGTCCCTAAGCCGATGTTGAGGGTAATATCGACGATTTGGACGCCCTTTTTCTGGAGCCTTTCAAATAATTCGGGGGTAAAGTGAAAGCCTGCGGTCGGAGCGGCAGCACTGCCGGGCACCTTGGCGTAGACGGTTTGATAGTCGTCGTTATTCGCGCATTGTTTTTTGATGTACGGGGGCAAGGGCATCTGACCGAGCTGATCAAGCACTTCGAGGAAGATCCCCTGGTAATGGAATTCCATGTGGCGAATCCCTTCGGGAAGCACCTTGACGCAGGTGCACTTCAATTGGCCTTCGCCAAAGGAGCAAACGCTGCCGACTTTGACGGAGTGGGCATTGCCGATTAAGCATTCCCAGACATCGCCTTCGATTTGATGAAGAAGCAGGACTTCGACTTTGCCCTTCGTGTCTTCTTTGACGCCGATCAAACGGGCGGGGATGACTTTGGTGTTGTTGCGGACGAGGACATCGCCGGGCTTCAAATAGTCGATAATGTCATGAAAACGTTTATGTTCAATGCTTTTGTGCTCACGGTCGATCACCATGAGGCGGCATTCGTCGCGCTTTTCAACCGGCGATTGGGCAATCAGCTCTTCTGGGAGTTGAAAATCAAATAATTCGATATCCATTAGAAGCCTCTTTCGTCGCCATATTTGGCGATGATTTCGTCTTTATAAGCCCTGAAACGATCCTCTTGAATCGCCTTTCTTGCCCCTTCCATCATCTTGATGAGAAAGCGGATGTTATGAATCGAGTTTAACCTTTTGCCAAATTCCTCATTGGTCATGAAGAGATGGTGCAGATAGGCTTTGGTGTAATGGGTGCAGGTGTAGCAATCGCACTCGGGATCAAGCGGAGTGAAATCTTCTTTGTACTGGGCCCCTTTGATGTTAACGCGACCCTGGGAAGTCATCAAGGCGCCGTGCCGGGCGATCCGAGTCGGGAGAACGCAGTCGAACATATCGACGCCACGTTCGATGCCGCCGAGAATATAGTCGAGCGAGCCAACCCCCATCAAATAGCGGGGTTTGTCAAGCGGAAGAAAACGAACCGCATCTTCGACCATTTGGAGGCAAACCTCTTTCGGCTCGCCAATCGAGGTGCCGCCGATTGAGTAGCCCGGGAAATCCATCTTGGCAAGTTCTTTGGCCGCATATTCGCGGAGGTCGCGGTAAGAGCTGCCTTGGACGATGCCAAAAAGGGCTTGATCGGCGCGAGTGTGGTGCTCGAGACCGCGTTTGGCCCAACGAAGGGTACGTTCGGTCGAAGCGCGCGCATACTCTTTATCAGAAGGATAAGGAATACATTCGTCAAACGACATAATGATATCAGCGCCAAGGGCCTCTTCGATCTCGATCACTTTTTCAGGCGTGAAGAATTCCTTGTCACCGTTGAGGTCGTTGCGGAATTCAACGCCATTTTCAGTGATTTTGCGTTGGGACTGAAGCGAAAAAACCTGAAAGCCACCACTATCGGTGAGAATCGGGCCGTCGTAATTCATGAACTGGTGAAGACCGCCCGCTTCTTGGACGATTTTTTCGCCGGGCCGCAAATGGAGGTGGTAGGTATTGGAAAGAATCACGCCAGCCCCGAGCGCTTTGATCTCCTCGGGCGAGAGACATTTGACGGTGGCCAAAGTCCCAACAGGCATGAACATCGGCACCTCAACAGTGCCATGCGGGGTATGGAGAAAACCATAACGGGCCCCGGTTTCTTTATCGACATGTTTGACTTCGAGATAAAAATTGTTTGTACTCATAAGCGGTGTCATTTTAAATCTTGCAATGCGATAAGGCAAAAGATAACGCTATAGGGGTGGGTTTGGGGAATGAAAATCCCCAGCAAAACCCCTCCGATTAGCTTTTACCAATGGATGTCGGCGTGACGGACGGGATGGATGGCGGCCATGAAACCTTTATTGCGGGAGAGGCCCATCCATAAGAAGTAGGAGAGAACGATCACCACCGCTTCGCCCGCGCCGACATAAAGAACGCTTTCCCAAAACGCGTAACCCATCAACCAACAGAGCTCGCCGCCGACCACAAAGGCATTGACGAGGACCGGATAGATGATGCCGACGAGAAGACGGGGCGAAAGATAAGCGATCATCAGCGATGAAACCAAGGTAGCACCGGTGCCCATCAAGACATCGAAGATCCCCATCGGGCTCTCACAATTGGCCAAGAGACAGCCAAGCGTCACCCCAAAGACAAAATCAGGGCGCCAGAAGCAAAGTAAGACAAGAAATTCGGCAATCCGAAATTGGATTTCGCCATACTGGAAAACCGGAATACAGAACGTAAGAACAAAATAAACCGCCGCGATAATGGCATTTGCGGCGATTTTCTTCACGAGCGAATCAGAATTGGTCATAAGAATGATCTCCTTGTTTTTTAGACGTGGTTCAGAGGAAGAACACGTTACTAATTTTGTCGGGTTAGATAATACGCTCGCTGAGAGACAAAAGTCTATATTCTTTTCTCTTTCTTCCGCCTTCCGTGTCCCATAACCGCAGAAGGAAGAAGAATGTTGAGGGCATTTCGTCCTCACTTATCAATAGACACGAAAAGCGAAACGTGCCCTTCGACTTTATTTTTTAGTCTTTAAAATTTCTGCAAGACCACCTTCGGCCGTCTCTTTATAAGCCGATGTTAAGGAATCACCCGTCAGTTTCATCGCCTCGACGACGTCATCAAAACTGACTTGATTTTTCCGTAAGGGAGCAATGTATTTGGCATAAAGATAGGCATCGTAAGCGCGAAGAGCCCCCATGCCGTTTCGTTCGATGCAAGGGATGATGACGTAACCATCAACCGGGTCGCACGAGAGGCCGAGGAAATGCTCCATCGCGCATTCGGCGGCATATTCGGTTTGATAAAGTGAAAGGCCTTCGAGTTCGCATAAAGCGGCGGCCGCCATACTGCTGGCGGTCCCGATTTCGGCTTGGCAACCTCCGATTGCCCCAGCGATTGAGGCATTCTGTTTCACCAAGTTGCCAAAGACTCCGGCCGTATACAAAGCATCACGAACATCCTCAATTTTCCGTCCCAAATTATGATATTCAAAATACAAAATCGCTGGCAAAACCCCTGAAGATCCACAGGTGGGTGCCGTTACCACTTCCGCCCCGGAAGCCGAATTCTCAGCCGCCGCATAGGCATAGGCGCTCATTAGCATTTCCCGCCGGGCATCTATATCAGTAATCTTCTCCGCCGTTTGGGCGATCCCTTTGGCGCAGCGTTTCCAGCGCAAGCGG
>JBAYEZ010000064.1:0-6149 GCA_041667485.1 Bacilli bacterium | reverse complement strand
GCGGCCGCAATCGTTAAAATCACACCGACGGGCAACGTCTTGCTGGGTTTAACTTTGTGAAGGTTGAAATCAAAAGGATCTCCCTCATAGAAACAGGAAACGCCGATGGCTTTGGCGACATCGATGACCGAGCCACCGCCGATCGCTAAAAGCGCGTCGACCTTTTCGTTAAGAGCAATCGTCCGACCGGCGTTGACAAAATGCTTATCGGGATTCGGAGTAATTCCCTTCAATTCAACGTGGGCAATGCCCGCATCTTTGAGAGCAAGAACGACTTTGTCATAGAGGCCGCTCCGAACGATTGAGCCACCGCCATAGACAACAAGAACTTTCTTAAAGCCATAGAAATTAAGGATATCACCAACCTTGTTTTCGCTTTGGCGGCCGAAAATGATTCGGGTTGGGAGTTGATAATCAAAATCGATCATTTTTTCTTTTCCTCTTTGGCTAATTCAATCAAGGCGGGAAGCAAGGTCGAAAGTGAGGCGGTAATAAACTTCTTCATCGTCTTTTCAAATTTCACCGGCGTCAGGCTGATATCTTTGAAGCAATAGCCAAACTCATCGCTGACAATCTTGGCATAGCGTCTTGCCACGTTGCGATAGGAGTCTTTTTGAAGACCATAATTGTTATTCGCGGAGAGAATTGAGAAGACTTTTGCAGTAATTTTGCCATAAAAGAAGTCATCCACAAGGTCGCGAGCGGCAGAATTATACGAGGAGCGAAGAAACACGAAATTATCCTTGGCATAATCAAGGAACACCACCAAAGCATCTGCCGTCTCTTTTGCCTTATCGAGGCCTTCGATATCCTCGTTAAGGAAGATGGCAGCCAAAAGATCGTAGATGTCCTGGTAGTGGTAATAAAACGTTTGCCGGTGACAGCCACACTTATCGCACAAAACAGTGACGTTGATCTCCTCAAGCGGCTTGGAGAGCATCATCTCTTTGAGCACGTATTTTAATTTGGCCTCGGTCGTCATATTCCCCTTTTTGCCTTACCAAGTAAAGCATACTCCTTGGCGATTTGAGCCCCAAGTTTCGCGTTATTAACCACCAAATGGATATTGGTATCCAAGCTCTTGCCGCCCGTCAACTCAACAATCCGCTTTAAAAGATAGGGGGTCACATCTTTGCCTTTGATGCCCTGTTCGTCGGCTTCTTTGACGGCCTGATTGATCAAACCATCGATATATTCGTGCGATAAGGCATCTTCTTCTGGAACAGGATTCGCGATTAAGATACCGCCGCTCAAACCAAAATCCCGTTTGGCTTTAATGATCTCGGCCGCCTCTTTCGGCGTCTGGAAAGCATAGTCGACAGGCTTACCCGATTGACGGCAATAGAAGTTAGCGAAATCCTTTTCCTTATAAGAGAGAACGGAAACGCCTTGCGTCTCGAGAACTTCGAGGGTCTTATCGATGTCGAGAATAGCCTTGCAGCCCGCGCAGACGACCGTCACCGGCTCGGAGCCAAGCTCATAAAGATCGCGAGAAACGTCCCAGGTCTCGCTAGCGCCCCGATGGACGCCACCGATGCCGCCCGTCACGAAAACTTCGATGCCGGCTGCTTTCGCCATCAAAATCGTGGCGGAAACCGTGGTCGCGCCCCATTGCTTGGTCGCGATAATGATCGGCAAATCACGCTTGGAGACTTTGGCGATGCCTTTGGTTTTGCCAAACAGTTCGATTTCAGCGGGAGTCATACCGACAATCGGTTCGCCGGCAATGATACCCATCGTCGCAGGAGTCGCCCCGTTCTCCCGCACCGTCTTTTCAACAAGCAACGCCGTTTCCACGTTCTTCGGATAGGGCATGCCATGAGAAATAATCGTGCTTTCAAGGGCGACAACCGGCCGGCCTTCCTTTAAGGCAAGAGCCACTTCGGGATTGATTTTCATTGTTTAGAACCTCCTGTCTGCAAATCGTATTTTGCAGAAATATGTCGACTTCCCCAATCCAAGAGGAAATAGGCAACAACCATCACGATAAACGTCACGCCACCCACGATCATTTGATTGAGAGTCACGTTGTAATCGATTCCAAAGAGACGCCGCCAATGCCCAACCGAATTGATATTGGTGAAATAGATATCCAGGAAGAAGAAGAGCACCCCGAAGAACATCATGACAACAAAAACGATAGTCCGGTAATTATCAAAGGGAAGCGAGACGCGGAAGAGAACGCAATAACTGAGGGCGGTGAATGTGATCACCGAAAGAGCCCTAGCAGCCTGATAATCCATGAAGTCTGGCGCCACGGCATAGGAAATAAAGAAGACGCAAACCGCTAAGATGGCGACAAGCCCGCCCGGGGCCGACTTTGTGAGAACGTTTCGGAGATAACTGCCTTTGAGTCGTTCTTTAGAAGGCTGGAGCGAGAGGAAGAGCCCGCCACCGCCGATCGTCACAATTTCCCAAACATACATGTTGTTGGTGGTAAAAGGATAGGCGTGCGGATTATTCGTCACCCAACTGACGACAAGGAAGATTAAGGTCATTGCAATCGCAAAAACCGTCTTAGTTAAGAAGAGCGTCGCGGTCCGCTCCAAATTATTGATGACGCGGCGGCCTTCCGCCACGATATCGGGAAGCTTGGAGAAATCGTTATCCAAACTGACAATGTGGGCAACGTTGCGGGCGGCCGATGAACCGGAGGCCATTGCGATCGAGCAATCGGCGCCTTTTAAAGCCAGAATGTCGTTCACGCCATCCCCCGTCATCGCAACCTTGTGCCCCTCCTCGCGAAGGGCGGAAACAAGGAGCGCTTTTTGCTCCGGTTTCACCCGGCCAAAGACTGTATAGCGATCGACGAGGGTCGGGATATCTTCATCTTTGACCTTATCCATCTCAATAAACTTATCGGCATCGGGCACGCCGACTTCGCCCGCGATCTGAGAGACCGTCAGCGGGTTATCGCCGCTGATGACTTTAATGGCTACGCCATTCGCGCGGAACCAGCCGATGGTTTTTGCGGCGTCAGGTTTGACGTGATCGGAGAGACAAACCAAAGCAACCAATTGGGATTTGACAGGAATTTCGCCTTTTTTGAGTGGTTTTTTGTTAAAGAAAACCGCTACGACACGATAGCCTTTGCTCGCCAGCAAGGCTATCCGTTCTTCGCCTTGAGGATTGGAAACGCAATCCACGAATCCCGGAGCGCCAAGAATGTAAGTGCCTTCGCCTTCGAAATAGGCGGCGCTAAATTTGTGGGCGGAATCAAAGGGCATGTTTTCTTTGGCGGAATAAGGCGCTGCCTTATAAGCGGCTCTAATCGCTTTGGCGGTTGAGTTATCATCCCCGGTTGCCTTGCACAACGAGGCGAGATGTTCTTGGATCTCGGCGTTGGAGAATTTCGAGACGTTAATGAACTCTTTAACTGACAGGTTACCATCGGTCAAGGTCCCAGTCTTATCGAAACAAATGGTGTCAACTCGGGCAAGCATTTCTAGAGAATACAGCTCTTGGACGTTCATTCTTTTTTTGGCCAAATTAATCACGCCAACACCGAGAGTCAAAGACGTCAAAAGATACAAGCCGGCAGGAATCATGGCTTCCATCGACCCGCTTAAAGTCTTCCTGATGAAATCCTGATAATCCCCATAACGAATTTGACCGGTTTTGGCCAGTGTCGTAGCGAGCCAAGTGATGGTCATCGCTAACCCGAGAACAATTGCGATGATGCCAGTCGTCCAGAAAATCTTCAACGAAGAGGATTTCAATTCGCTATTTGGCCGTTCAAAGCGTTTCGCAGAATCCTGCAAACCCTCGGCATAATTTGCAATTCCCACGCGGTTTACCCTGACATAGGCCTTGCCTGAGATGACGAATGAACCGGAAAATACTTGGGCGCCCGGAAACTTCGAAACCGCATCGGACTCACCTGTGAGGAGTGACTCGTCGACGTTGATTCTGCCGTTAACAACCAAGGCATCCGCGCAAATTTGATCGCCAGAAGAGAGAACGACAATGTCGCCCAAAACCACATCATCAACCCAGAGATCGCTTTGCTTCGAATCCCGAACAACGCTGACTTTTGGATCTGTCACAAGTCGAAGTTTATCCACCAAACGACGGGCCCGAATATCCGTGATGAGACCCAAAACGATGTTGGAGAGAATCGGAAGCAGGAAGAAATAAGAGCTAAGACCAATCCCGGCAATCGCCATCAAAATGGCAATGCCAAAGAAGACCATATTAAAGAAAGAGAAAAGATTATCGCAAAAAATCTGCCAGTAGGTTTTCGTGACTTTTTTCGAAATTTTATTGACAAAACCTTCGTCTTTTCGCTCTCGAACCTGCTCAGGAGTGAGGCCAACCATGAAATCCGCTTCGATGACGGGAACGGCTTTGATCGCTTTTAAAAATTCCTCTTTTTTCCGACTGGCCATTATTCAGCCCTCAGAGCAATGACTGGATCCTTCTTCGCGGCGATTCGCGAAGGAATCAAACCAGAAATCAAAGCAAGGAGAACGCCGAGCGCAACCAGAATCAGAGCGTGCCACGGATTGAGCGAGGCGATGCCGGTTAAATTATTGCCCGGGAATTGGTGATCCAAGATGAGGTTGATAGGAATGCAAGCCAAATAAGTGAAGGCAACGCCGATTAATCCGGCCGAGAAGCCAATGATGGTGCACTCGGCCTCAAAGAGGCGGCCAACGTCCTTTTTTCGGGCACCGCAAGCGCGGAGAATACCGATTTCTTTAGTCCGTTCTACCACCGATACGTAAGTGATGATGCCCGTCATGACCGAGCTGACGACCAAGGAAATGGCGGCAAAGACAATCAAAACCGCCGAAATGACCTGAATCAAAATACCTAACGAACTCGTGAAGGTCGACATAATATCGTTATAAACAATCCGATCCTCTTCGCTCTTGTCGGTATTATAGTCATCCAAATAGGCGTGAAGAGCATCTTTCGTGGTCAGCGAAGCGGGGAAAATCAAAATCGAAGAAACTAACGAGTAGCCATTGAAATAAGCCAAGAAATCAATCGCGTTCCAATCCGTCGCACTTTGATTATAAAAAGCGGGATTCGTCAGTTTCGCTTTCCAGTAAGCAAAAAAGCGGGTCCATACTTCATCATCCACACTATCGGCAGAAGATGGGGTGTCTGGAATTCCCGTAATCTTGTTTTCTTTAAAGTCTCCGCCGACATATTGGCTGATGGTTAAGAAAGAAGAAAAGCTTGTTCCGTAGGGGCTCGCAGTATCCCAAACGCTATACCAACGAAAGGTGTAGGCGCTCGAAAGGAGGGTGCTAATGGTGCTTTCCGACAAACTCGAGGTAGAACCGTTTAGTGCCGATAAGAGTTGATTTTTTAATTTAGCAATTCCATCATCGGGATTAAAATCAACCGTCGAATCGGCAGCGTTGGCATCGTGATTATTGATGTAATAGTTATCGGCGGCATACTGAGCGATTTTTTCACCCGCCCCGCCCTTAGCGGTATCCGCCGCCATTTCATCCTTTAGGGAAGAGAGATAGCCGATTGAAGAGGGCATTAGAGAAACATAGGAAGACTGAGTCGGACGTAAAACACCGACAATTTTTAGAGTAATCGGGTTATAGGTGGCATCGTTGTTATAAACGGAACCATAATTGGAAAGATCGCCAAATTTGGTCGGATTCTGTTCTTGATAGTAGTGAATTGTTTTCTTAACGGCGGTCGCATCAATCTTGATGTCATCGACCGTTTTCGGCGGATAATTGGTCAGCGAAATGCCGTTGATTTGCCAGGCCCAATAATCTTTTGATTTTACCGTATCATTGCCCGCTTTATCCTTCACTTGAAAATAGTCGCTTTGCCGATAGACTTTGTAGGGCTTATAGGTCGTGTCGCTTTCGCCATCGTAGACCAAATCGGAGAAGTTCAGCGTCGAGACCGAAGAGGCGGTTGTCGTCGCGCTAAGAATCCCAAGTTTCTTTAAAGTGGAATACTCTATCCGGTTATAACGGTCGGTGATCAAAACAATTTCGTTGGAGTTCTGCGGGAATTTTCCATAAATCACGTCATACATCGAAGAGAGACCTTTCTCTTCGCCATAGAGTTCGTGGAAAATCGTCGAAGGCAAACCCGTGGCCGAACCGACCACGCTGGAGGTAGAATTCACGCTCGAATACTGGTTCACTAATTGAGCGACAGGGTTC
>JBAYEZ010000063.1:0-6242 GCA_041667485.1 Bacilli bacterium | reverse complement strand
TCAATCTCCTGAAGATAATCGGCGACATCCGCATCGGAGGGCATCCGTAAATCCCCTCGCGGTGAAATGGCCACCGTCCCCACTTTCGCCCCATCGGGGAGGCAGCTTCGCTTGAACTCATTATGGAAGAAACGATTGAAGAATTCCCGTAGCCATTTTTTGATGGTCGCATGATCGTAAACGCCATCATAGGCTTGAGTCGCCAGATAATAGATCTTGCTCGGCGAGAAGCCAAAGCGAAGAAAGTAATAGATAAAAAAGTCATGGAGTTCATAGGGCCCAATTTTGTTTTCGGTTTTCTGAGCGATTTGACCCTTTTGATCCGTCGGGAGGAGTTCAGGCGAAATCGGAGTGGCGATGATGTCGTTGAGGGAAGCGGCCACCGCTGGATGAAGAAGGGCGTAACCCTCACAAAGATAACGCACGAGCGTCTTGGGGATCGAAGCATTAACGCCATACATTGACATGTGATCACCATTGTAGGTAGTCCAGCCAAGACAGAGCTCACTGAGGTCGCCCGTGCCGATCATGATGGCATTCCGCTCCGAGCAAAGATCCATCAAAACCTGAGTCCGCTCACGGGCTTGGGCATTTTCATAAGTCAGGTTGTGATCTTCAGGTGAATGATCGATATCTTTAAAATGCGACAGCAATGTGTCTTTGATATTGATTTCCTCAAAACTGACTCCAAGGCCTTTTGAGAGAACTTCGGCGTTTTTATGGGTCCGCTCACTAGTGCCAAAAGCTGGCATGGTAATGGCATAGATTCCTTTAGGGTCGAGCTGCAAAAGTTTGAACGCTTCGACCGCCACCAAAAGAGCCAAGGTCGAATCGAGACCGCCCGAAATGCCGATGAGGACGTGGGAACAACGAATTGCTTCGAGACGCTGGGCCAAACCTTTGGCTTGCATAAGCATAATTAAACTAACACGCTCGAGATCGACTTCTTTGCGCTCGGGGATAAAAGGATTGCGGGAGACGCGACGACTCAGTTTCTCTAAACGGGGAAGCGAAAGAGAAAAGGGTACTATTTGAAAAGAGACGCTTGGCTCATTTCCGAAGGTATTCATTCGCCTCCGCTCGGCTAAAAGGCGTTCCAAATCAATTTCACTCGTAGCGCTCTCCATCATAAATAAGGGGCTTTCTGCAAGAATTTTTCCATTTTCTGCCACTAAGTTATGGGAGGCGAAAACCAAATCAGTGCTACTTTCGCCATCGCCTGCATCGGCATAAAGATAGCCTGCGCAAAGGCGGGAAGAGGCGGCACTGACCAAATTCTCTCGATATTCCTTCTTGCCCACCACTTCATTCGAGGCGGAAAGATTGAGAATCAAAGTCGCCCCCGCTAAAGCCGCAGCGGTAGAAGGGGTGTTTGGCACCCACAGATCTTCGCAAATCTCGACCGCGATTTTCAAAGATAAATAATTGGTATCGACAAAAAGCAGTTTTCTACCAAATCGGGCCGAGATTCCATCAATCTCAATCGTCGATATTTCTTCGCTCGCCGCGGTAAAATGACGTTTTTCATAGAATTCGCCATAGGTAGGCAAATAGCTTTTCGGGACAACGCCTAAAATCGTCCCATTCAAAACCACAACGGCACAATTATAAAGGCAATTGCCTTGCACTAAGGGCGCGCCAAAAGCGAAGAGAATCGAGTGACCTTTGCTCCAAAGGACGATCTGGTGCACAGCGGTTTCCACATTTTTTTGGAGTGACTTGCTAAGAAAAAGATCGCCGCACGTATAACCAGTGAGGCAAAGTTCAGGTAGTACCAAAACTTTAACTCCGACTTCTTCCGCTTCAGCGACGACAGAGAGAATCGCGGCCTGGTTTTTTTCGACCCCCGCCACATGAATCTTGACGGAGGCGGCCCGAACTTTAATCATTCCCAAAGGATGGTCTTGCTCTTGAGAAAAAATCGGCTTTTCCAAAGAGGAAATGTTCTTATTTTGAGGTAGAATAGGCTGGTTTTTCTGAAGATTTTCGTATTGTTCTGGCGAAAGAACAACTAAATCGGGATAGCCGTTTTTGGTGAGGATGATCGGCTCGGAAGAACCCTTTAATTGCTTTTCGATTTTCGCGGTATCGCGGAGGCTGGTAATCGGTTGAATTTTATCCATGACATTATTTTACCATAATTGTGACATTATTCATAATTCGACCATAAGTTTATAATACCCTCATGACCAAAAACGGCATTTGCATCTTAAACGCCTATGATATTCTGCCTGGTGCAGAGCACTTTTTCGAACGAATGAGCGAGGAGTTCGCCCGTTTGAACATCGCCCTCGAAAAACGGACAAACGCTGAAATCTTTTCTTATATCGATTCTTCAGGCGCCCTCGTTGGCGAAAAACTCCCTGCCGATTTCGTCCTTTATCTAGATAAGGATCTCTATGCTTCCTATGGTTTGGAAAAACGTGGCTACCGCTTGTTTAACCCAGCCCAAGCCATCGAACTTTGCGATGACAAAATGCGGACGCATCTTGCCTTAGCAAGCCAAGGTATTCGGATGCCGAAGACGATCGCAGGCCCTCTCAACTATTCGACCAATTCTTCTGTCCCATTCGTTAAGGCGGTCGAAGCACAACTCAGTTTTCCGATTGTCGCCAAAGAGAACTTTGGAAGTTTGGGTGCCAAAGTCTACCTATTGTCAAACCATCAGGATCTCGTAGCCTTTGAAAACATCCACCGCTACGCCCCACGTCTTTATCAAGAGTTCATCGCTTCGAGCAGAGGAATGGACTATCGCATCATCTTGGTTGGTGGCAAATTCGTCGCTGGCATGAAGCGAGTCAACCATCAAGGGGATTTTCGAAGCAACGTTGCCCTCGGCGGAAGCGGAGAAAAAGTTGAAATCCCTGCAGAATTCATTCGGATTGCCGAAAAAGCCACTTCACTTCTTCATCTCGACTACGCAGGAGCCGATGTATTAATCGGGCCGAAAGGCGAGCCAATTCTTTGCGAGGTAAACTCCAACGCCTTTATTCAAGGCATCGAAAAAGTCACAGGAATCAACATCGCTGCCGCTTACGCCCGCTATATCGTGCAAACCCTTTCAGCTAAGTAGGAAATAGGATCACTTCGTTAAGCTCGCCTTAACTCCGCAAGCCCAAGCAATGATTCTCTTGTCGCTATCGTGGCTGACGACCCGAATTGCATCATCCGGGCTAAGCCAATAGCATTCCGTGACTTCTTCTTTTTGCACCACGGTTTTTGTTTCTTTCGAATCGGCGATAAAGAAGACGACCCGTTTGGCCACGCCCTCTTTTGGCGAATAATCGATACTCCAGGTCTCCTCAGAAAGGATGTGGGCCTTAAGCCCGGTCTCCTCTTCGATTTCCCTTAAAGCCGTTCCCTGATCATCCTTATCCCATTTCTCAACATGGCCCTTCGGAATTGAGTAATGGCCTTTCGCCATATGCTCAACCAAAATCTTTCCTTCATGGAAAATAACGGCTCCGCAGCTTTTTTCCTGCTTGCCTAAAAGATTATCGAGAAGAGCGATGTCGTCATCGGAGATCCCAATCGCTCGAAAATAATCATCGACGGTGCCGTAGCGTTTATTGAAGGCCTCCATCACCTCTTTCAGAAAGGTGACGTCAGGGGTCAAAACAGTCTTTGGGAAGTTGGGGTATTTCGACATCGTGAGCCGGCTCATGCGCGTCAAATATGGGAAGGAAAGCATGTAGTCGGCATTGACGTCGTGAAAGGGAACGCCGTTGGCTAATAGAATCAATGCGATGAAGATTCCTGTCCGGTCTTTGCCTGCCGTGCAATGAATCACGAGCGGTTTTAATCCATGGGCGATCACCAAGAAAATCCGGCGGGCAGAAATGGGTTCCTCAATCATTTCGAGGTAGCTATCGATTTGATCTGCATGGTCTTTTGGCACCCGACCATTACCATTCACCGGCAGTAATATCTCGGCAAACCGCGGATCGTTTTGCGTTTTATCGGGTTGAAGCCCCTTGCTTTCGTCATCGCGGAGATCAAGGATGGTTTTCACACCAAGGCTTGCGAGTTTGTCTAAATCGGCTGAAGTCGCATCAGCCAATGCGCCCGCGCGATAAAGGACGCCGAAAGAGGTTTCGCCATAGCGAGCGGCATAACCGCCGACATCACGGAAATTCTCAATTTTCTCCAAAGGGACTCGACGAAGCATTATTTTTTATCTTTTTGAGTGTCGGCCCGCTTAGAAATCGGCTCTTTGCCCTTGACCACGTTACCGATCTTGAAGCCTAAAACGATTGAAGAGAAAATCAGGGTAACGGCATTGCCAACCCAAATCGGGACGCCAAGCATGAATCCTTCGGTCGCGCTCATGAAAGCGCCATAGACAATCCAAAGAATCACGCCAAGGACGAAAAGAACATACATGGATAAAGAAATCCCAGCTGTGGATTTCGAGCGTATCGTAGAAATCGCTTGAGGCACGAAGGAAATCGTGGTCAAAGTTGTCGCTATCCAGCCTAGAATCAAAGTGGGGTTCATATTTTCACCTTACTCAATTAAAGAAACTACTTCTCGGCCGAAGAATTCTGTTTCTTCAGTTCATCGCGAATCTGAATGAGGATATCCATCTCAGTCGGAGCGGGTTTGCCCGGATCAACCGGCACCGGTCTCTCTTCCGGATGAAGTCTGTAATATCCTTCTTGGACCTTTTCCTGAAGCTCAAGTTTAGCCGCCTGAACTTTGGCGACGATTTTCACCACAAGAAAGAGAACCAAAGCGATGACCAAGAAAGAGATAATCGCATTGAGCAACGTGCCCCAATCGATCAAAGCCGAACCATTGAAATAATAGGTAGTTCCGTGAGCGGTATAGAGGGCTTTTAATGAATTCTGCCACTGAATGAAAGTATCCGAATCCTTTGTGATATCGACGTTTTGCGTTTTGGCATAGACGATGGTTGCATCAACGAGGTTTCCCGCATTAAACGATTGGCCAATCCCCGAAACACCTTCCTGGGCAGAATTGAGCGCAGGCAAAACGGTGACCAGCCCTTTTAAGCCACCGGGAAGCCCCCAAGTGCAAAGGCTTAACAAGATGTTGACCGTCGCGGTGACAATCGCGCTGAACGCACCGCCGATGATAACGCCGACAGCCATGTCAACGACATTGCCGCGGGTGATGAAGGCTTTGAACTCACTCCAAACGCTATTAACTTTATTCAATCCTTTATTCTTTTTCATAAGAGACTCCTGGCATTCACGTGCTCTATATTACAACATTCGCGCGCGCAAAACCCAAAAAAGAAGAAAAACGAGCCTTCAAGTAAACTTTCCTTTCCCGAAAAAAATACAAACCATTTTTCCAAGAAAAAGATGAGGCATTCTAAATAAGGCCAAAGGACCGAAAATCGCTTTCGCCGATAAGAACATCGCCTCGATATCTTTTTCTATACACTGTCCAAATACATTCATGAGTAAAACGGCTTTTTTTGACCCAAAAAAAGACAATAAAACCTCCGCCGCAACCTTAAATTTCATCACTTTCTAACTCAAGTAAAAAATCTTTTTTCGCGCGGTTCTGGCATTAAGCAATTTTGTTTGAAATTTGAATGGAGTCTTATATAGTTATTCACGCAAGGGCGGTGATAGCGTAACGGCTCGCTGCCCCTCCATAAGACAATTTCTATGGGAATTGTTGTTTTATTACCCACGAAAATCGGCTACTTATGGCACCCGGAGAAATGAGGCACCACAAAATGTTACAAGTGAAGAAAAGAGACGGCTCCGTTGTCGACTTCGACATCAAAAAAATTGAGAACGCAATCAGCCGCGCATTCGTCGCTGAGCACAAAAGCGTCACCGACGATGTGATTGAACTTTTGGCTCTTCGGGTTACCGCGAACTTCAGCGCGAAGGTCGCCGATAGCCAAATCGCAGTCGAGGACATTCAGGATTCGGTCGAAATCGTTTTGATTCAGGCTGGCTATGTCAGCGTTGCGAAATCCTACATGGATTATCGAGCCAAGCACGCCCAGCTCCGTGAAATCAAGAAAACCGAGCTTGATTATGCGACCTTGGTCGATAACTACCTGCACGTCAACGATTGGCGCGTGAAGGAGAACAGCACCGTCACCTATTCCGTCGGCGGGCTTATTCTCTCCAACTCGGGCGCTGTGACCGCTAACTATTGGCTCTCGCAAGTCTACGATAAGGAAATTGCCGATGCCCACCGCAATGCGGATATGCACATCCACGATCTTTCGATGCTGACTGGCTATTGCGCTG
>JBAYEZ010000062.1:0-6253 GCA_041667485.1 Bacilli bacterium | reverse complement strand
GGCACGAGTTCGCCCGCTCCGTCGAACGTGATGTTTCTCGTTTCCTTGAGTTTCATGCTCTTGGCGCTCATTCCGGTGATCTGGCTGATCCTCAGCAAGAAAAAAACCGCCCCGAAGGACGGAAATCTCGAGCAAAACGCCCCTGAAATCCACTAACTAGTCAATCGGATAGAACGAGCAATCCGCCATCACGCGATAATCGCTGACCTTTTTGTTCTCGTAAAGTTTGACGCCCGCGCAGTTGGTATATAAGCCTTCCCAATCTTTCTTCGAACTGACGAAACTGGAACTAAGGGTGCCAGAGGTCGCACTCACATTCGTCCCGTCAGCGCTGAAAGCGAAGACTTCATTAAAAGGAACCTTCAACGTGCCAAGAACATTCGGCGTGACGCCTGAGGTAGGCTTCGCGTCATAGAAAGTCACTTGAAAGGTGTGTTTCGCCATGGTGTAAGAAGCCCGCATTTTGATTTTGAGTCCCGCGGCTAAACTCCCGAGTTCGATCCAAGAAACGCCATTGGAAAGGAAGGTTCGATAGGTTGGATTCGTCTTGTGGGCGTCATCGAGTGCGGTCATCGCATAGAGGGTGCCTGAGGCGACATTTGCGCTCGGCTCCTCTTCGCCGTCGGCAAATGCCCAAGAGGAGGCAATTGTCGTCTTCGTGGCATCAAGATCGTTGTAGAAATCCGGGTTGGTTTTCGCGGAATCGCTTGGATTCCGATAGTCGTAGCCCCAGTTGCCCGCCGCATTCTTGCTCGGGTCGGCGTAATCGACTTGCTGATAGGAGATCACGTTGGGATAGCTGATTTCGCTCCCCCACGTTAAGGCCGACTGAGCCCCGGCCTTTATGCTTTCGTTATCGTCGTTATAGTAGGCGACATCGAATTTGTAATCATCTTCATGGAAGGTGGCATAGACCGAACAATCGCCGGTGACGGCGGAAAGATCGACGGGCGTCCCATCGGCATAAGTCCCGGCAAATGCAGTGAAAACCCGATGGCTCCCGACTCTGCTGACAGGCTGGCCGCTCCTTGAGGTGTAATCAAAATAACTATTATCGCTATAGGGGGAAAGGTGGCCGATGACGCTGGCGTTGGCTTTGGCGACGCCTGTCGAGTCAAGCAAGACCGGCGCGGCATAGGTATAGCCCACGCGATTTGGGGTCGCGGCATCATCGTAATACGAAATGACATAGGGTCTTGAGGCGTAAGAAGCCGAGTTTCCCGAACCGCTGCAGCTGGCTAAAAATCCGGCGAACGCGGCCAAGAGAAGGAAACAAATGGGGCGGCTATTTTTCTTCTTCATCCTTATTATTATGTTGGCTTTTCGGGAAAGAGGAAACACTTTTTTAACCGAGACGCTCTTTTTTTCAAAAAATGCATTATTGCCCTCGCGCGTGTACGAGGGTATAGTTATAAGGCAAATAGGAAGAAAGATTTCATTATGAACAAAAAACCCGCTAGTAAAGTTCTCTCGACCCTGATCGCCATCTTCGCGATCGTCGCCATCTTCGTTGAATATGCCCCGGCTTTTGACGAAGAAACCGCCCCGGTTCTCGGCAGCGTCTTCACCGCTATGTTTGGCAATAGCAGCAAGAATCTAGCGACCATTTGGCCGCTTGTGATTGCCTTCATCGCCTTGTTAGTCGCCTTTGTTCTCATCCTCGTTGGTCTCGTGCTCGATGGCTCCGTCTTACGGGCTTGCTTCCTCGTCGAAGCGATCCTCTTCGTCGGTGCCGGTGTTCTCTTCTTGATGACGAGCACCTTCTATCTTGCCGCGAATGGCGCCAACAGCATGGTCAGCGTCAAAGGCTTAGGCTCGGGAACGATCTGCGTTGCGGTTTTCTCCTTCTTGGCCGGTGCCGCCAGCTTAGGCGGTCTCCTCCTCGCGAAGAAAGACGCCTAATTCCGCTTGCTTGCTCTCTATGCCCCGGAACGATCCGGGGTTTTCTTTTGGGACGGCGTTCATCGCGTCACGAATTTAACGCACGTCTCGCTTTTTTTACGCCTCCACTCCATCGGAAAAAGGCGAAGATAATTTTCAGAAAAAAACAAAGTCATGCCAGCCATCGGCATTTCTTCGCTTTTGGCGAAAACGCTTCCAAAAATATGGCGGGATAAAACCTCAATGGACCGGATAGCCTTTGGCGGATAAAACATCGAGGATCTTTTGAACGCAGCCGTCGGTGTCTTTTTCAATCTCCTGGCCCCAGAAACGCAAGATGGCGTAGCCCTCTTTGCTCAGCTCTTCATTCACTTCTTTATCGCGGGCGATATTGTGCTCGATTTTCGGGATCCAGTATTCCTGATGGCTGTGGATCTGGCTTTGCTGCTTCTCGAAATGATAGCCATGCCAAAATTCGCTGTCGCAGAAGACCACCACTTTGAGCCCCTTCCACGAGAGATCAGGGTGGCCGAAAATATACTTGGAATTATGGCGGGCTTTGACCCCGTGGGCGCAAAGGGCTTTTCTAAGTGTCATTTCGATGCCGGTGTTTTTGCCGCGAATCCGCGACATCGTATAGGAGATGGTGGCTTGACTACGCGGTTTCATTGATGCTGTGATAGGTCAGGTTCATCGTGATCGTGCATTCGATCCCGCTCGGCGAAGACGCAGGATGAACTTGGCCGCTCACGGGAACGGGAGAAGAGGAGACCGGATTAGCGACGAGATAGGTCGCCGAAAGCGAGCTGACAAGGTAATTGTCTAAAACGAAATGAATCGAGGTGACGTTGGTGCTGATCTGGGGGACCTCGGTGAACAGCGATTTGAAATCGAGCCCCGAGCCCCTTAGAGTCATATCGAGGTTGCCGCCACCCGAAGAAAAGAGGTTGTAGGAGGTCAATTTGTTGTCGCTCGAATTCTGGACGAGGGTGATGAGGCTGCGGGCCGACTGGAGGCCGTAAATATTTTCGTTTAAGAGATAGGTCGGAAGTTCGAAGAAGTTAAAAAGATAGGAATCGCTAACGGGGTTATAGGCCGCAGGCGTACCCCCATTTGTCGCTACCTGATAGAAAATATTCCCCTCGGAATCGGTCGACTTCGATATCATATAGGTATCGTTGGTTTTGGCGGTCACCCGCGTGATGCGGGTCGAATAGGCGATCGCGTTGAGATAAACCACCTGAAGCGAAAGATAAGGAAGGTTGCCCTGAAGCGAGGCGGGGACACTGATCATGCTTTGAAAAGAGAAGGCTTGGCCCGCAAAGGGGGAGGTCTTGTCTTTCTCGAGGCAGGCGTCAATCAAAGAAGCCGCTTGGTCTATCGTGATGGCCTTGGAAGCGTTTTTGGCGCAGCCACAAAGAAAAACCATGGAACAAACAAGAAGGGTTTTACAGAGATTTTTCTTCATATTGCCCATTTTACACCTAATGGAATTGTGCATCATAGAGCGAAGCGTAGAAGCCTTTTTTCGCCAGAAGTTCCTGATGGTTTCCGCTCTCGATGATTTCCCCGTCTTTCATCACGACGATCAAATCGCTTGCCACGATGGTCGAAAGCCGGTGGGCCACCACCAATGACGTCTTGCCTTTCATCAGCTCGGCGAAGCTCTTCGAAAGCAAACTTTCGGTTCGGATATCGATGGCGGAGGTCGCTTCATCGAGGATGACGATTTCAGGTTCGAGCAGCATGACTCGGGCGACGCAAAGGAGCTGTTTCTCGCCGATCGATAAGCCCGAGGAATCGCTGATCAGCGTATCATAGCCTTGAGGCAAGCGCTCGATGAAGCCCGAAGCTTGGGCTTTTTCGGCCGCCCGATAGACCTCTTTTTTGCTGGCGCTTGGCTTGGCGTAAACGATGTTCTCATAGACAGTTCCCGAAAAAATCCAGGTGTCCTGAAGCACCATCCCAACGTGGTTGCGGAAAGAAGACTTTTCGATGTCTTGCGTTGAGATTCCATTGGCGTAGAAAGCGCCTTTTTGCGGATCGTAGAAACGGAGCAAGAGGTTGATCAAGGTGGTCTTGCCGCATCCGGTCGGTCCAACGAGAGCGATCTTGTGGCCTTGGCGGATTGCCAAGTTGAAGCCTTTGATGATCTCGCGGGAGGGATCGTAAGAGAAATGAAGGTCTTTTGCTTCGAGGCTCGTGATCGGGCCATCGAGTTTTTCTTGGCCCGCATTGACGTCGCGCTTGAGGTTGACCGCATCATCGATCCGCTTAAAGGAGGCGAAGGCATAATCGATTTCGGTCACCACATCGCTGATTTCGTTAAAGGGCTGCATATAGTTGGCGGCATAGGTAAGGAAGGCGGAGAGATCGCCGATGAGAAAGCTGACACCGACGTTAACTTTATCAATCAGGAAATAGGAGCCGACCGCGATGACGGCGGCATTGATGATGGCGTTGAGCAAGCGGGTCGAAGGGTTGATGAGCGAGGCGCCGAAAGCCGCCTTGAACGTATTCTGGCGATTGCCTTCATTCACTTTGGCAAAGTCCTGTTCCCGTGCCCCGCCGATATCGAGGGTTTCAACGGTCTCCGAATTGGTCAGGCTTTCATTAGCGAAAGCCATCACTTCGCCGCTCGAAGCGGCTTGGGCTTTGAAATATTTGGAATTGAAGCGGGAGACTTTGCGAGAGATTAGCATGCTGAGCGGGGTTAAAAGGACAACGATGAGAGCCAAAGCCCAGTTAAGGGTTGCCATGAACACCAAAGTGAAGCCAATCGCGATGACGCCATCATAGAAAGCCGCGAAACCAGCAACGAGGCCCGTCTGCACGTTTTCGACGTCATTCACCAGACGGAGGAGCAGGTCACCCTGCCGGCGCTGATCGATATAGGAAATCGGCGCCTCCTGATAGGCTTTAAAGAGAGATTTGCGAAGATTTTTTATGACCATTTGCCCCAATAAGGCGGTCAGATAGTCGAAGGCATAGCGGAAGAGAGTCCCAATCCCGACCAAGACGAACATGATTTTGAGATAGAGGCCAAAAGAAGCTTCGTCGACTTGATTCTGGGCCAGTTGGTTGATAAGTTTGCCCGCCAAGAAAGGAATCAAGAGTTTCGATCCGGTCGCCAAGAGAGCGCAAAATAACGAGAGGACCACAATCCAGCGGCAACCTTGGAGATAGGGTTTCAAGCGCAGGAACTTTTTCATGCTTGGCTCCTTTGCATCGCATCGATATCGTGATAAATGGGGCAGCTCTTTAAGAGTTCCTCGTGGGTGCCGATAGCCACAATTTGACCATTATCATAGACAAGAATCTGATCGCAATCGCGTAACGATGAAGCCCGCTGAGAGACAATGATTTTAGTCAGCTCTTTCTTTTCGGCGATGTTGTGGCGCACTTGTTGGTCGGAAAGGAAATCGAGGGCGGAAGTCGAATCATCGAGAATCAGGATTTTCCCGCCGTGAAGAAGAGCTCGGGCAATAAGCAAACGCTGCTTCTGCCCGCCCGAGAGATTGACGCCCCCTTCTTCGACGACGTGGTCGAGGAAATCGGGGTAATTCGAAACGTATTCATAGGCTAAAGAACTCTTGAGGGCCGCTACCATCTCTTCTTCGCTGGCGTCTGCTTTCCCCAGCAAGAGGTTAGAGCGGATCGTGCCTTTAAAGAGGGCAGGCTTTTGACTCACGAAAGCAATTTCCTCGTGGAGTTTATTAAGATCGTAATGCGCGAGCGGTTCCCCTTTATAAAGAATGGTGCCACTCGAAGGCTCATAGAGACGTTCGAGGAGAGCCAAGGTCGAACTCTTGCCGCTTCCAGTCCCGCCAATCAAGCCAACCCATTGCCCTTTTTCGATAGTAAACGTCAGATTCTTCACGGCGGGTTGGTCCCCCACTTTGCCATAGGTCAAAGAAACGTCCTGAAAAGAAACAAGCGGAGATTTGCTTTGATTATCCCCTGCAAAAGTAGGTTTGTTCTGAATGAGAGGTTTCAAAGATAAAAAGGCATCGAGACGCTTTTTGGAGGCAAGGGCTTTATTGAGCGAGACAATCAAACGGCTCCACATGATGAGAGCGGCCAAGGAAGAAACGAGATAGGAGATGAGCGAAACGACTTCGCCGGTTGTGAGGGCGCCGCTCCCGATGCTGAATTTGCCCAAATAGACGACGAGAACGAGGCCGAGGTTGATAAAACCGAAGGTCAAAGGATTGATGAGGGCGTTGAGCCGGCCCATCGCCATGTTTTTGTCCTGATAAGAGGAGATGGAACGGTCGAACTTTTCTTCTTCGTACTTTTCTTTTTCAAACGCCCGAATCGGCCGCGCGCCTTTGAGCGAGTCGTTCGAGAGGGTGGTAATGCTGTCAAGGTT
>JBAYEZ010000061.1:0-6328 GCA_041667485.1 Bacilli bacterium | reverse complement strand
GGTTCAGCCCTGAAGCCAATAGGTGATTGCGTCGTATGTTTCGCCATCGATTGAGCGATGGCCAACTTTCCTAAAGTTTACTTTGAATCCGGGTTTTTCTATGACTTTGATCATGGGACGATTCCCGGACCATGTTTGGATGAAGTTTGGCCTTTTCTCCCTTCGAATGCAAGCAGTCTATGAAAAGCGAAAGCGCCTTGCTTCCATAGCCTTTGTTTCTGTCTTCCGCTTCTGGGATGTCAATTCCAATGGCGATGATGTGGTTCGAATTGCCGAAATCTTCCAAGTCATAATACGAATTCACCCAGCCTATACGCTTCCCTTCAACTTCAATCTCGAATTTCCACTTTCTGTCAGCTTCTTCAAGACCTTTCGTTGAGTCAAAGCGTTCCTCCCATGACTTTCTTTCATCACCAACGTTGAAATTCAGTTTATTCTCCCATGGCGCATCCCACTTGCCGGCCCATTCAGTCTCGAAGGTAAACCACTTGACGTAGCCATCAATATCGGCTTCTTTCATGTCTCTTAGGACCACCATATTACGCCTTTATGAATTTGGGTTTTCTTTTCATGCGCCTAAGGGATAAAAAACCTCATCATTCCCGAAAGAGCTGAGCACAACGCCTCCCTTGAAAGGCAGAACCTTTTGAGCTTTCTTAAACCGGTCTTTGAAACGAGTGCTGCCACACAATGCGATAGCTCTATGATTCCCCATCGCAAGATCGTCTCCTCAATTTTTTAAGCAGCCAATCGAAACAACGAATACACCATCCGTCCTTTTATGGGCACAATCACTTCCGGTTATCACCATTTTCAAATCAGAAAGCCTTAAATGGTTTTTCTTGCCTTCGTTGCTGTGTTTATTGATTAACGCCTCGGATTTCATTCGAATGATTCACGCCTTCTTCTCTATCTCTCGATTCTCGTTTAAATTCCATCAGGGCGTATCAGGTATCAGGTTCCAAACGAAAAAAGCAAGAGGCATGGTGTTGTTCTTGGCCTATCATTCCAAGCATCCGGGTCATGGATAAGACGGTTGAACGCAAAGATCAGGCTCGATCTCGGCATCATGGTCGCAAGCGGCGAACACGCAAGGCGATGCTGCCATGATCTTAGGATCGCCGCCGAATGCTGCCATTATCGCCGCATGACACCGAAGCAATACAGGGACGAATACGAAAAGAGACACGTCACCTTCACCAAGGATTCTCCGCGCTTAAGATTACCAGCCATCGTGTCTACTTATCGTTGACTACTGCAAAAAAAGAGCCGTTATTTAACTTTTTCAAGAAATTTCTTATCGTTTCTGTTATCTTCTTTTCCGTCCTTAACAAGTATTTTTAAATTCGATAGATCAACAAGCTCAATAACCTCTTTACTATTAATGATTATGCGATATTTTCATCAATCTTGTTCTATAAATTTCTAGTTTTTCACTAAGATTACTAAGTTTTTTTCTAAATTTTCAAATGACATTTCCCCATGTCCTCTTCGTGTATATCATCCATCACTCTTTAATGGATTTATATCAAGTTATAAAAAACATTGTTATCAAAAAAGAGCCCACGTTTCAGAGTTTTCTTTGGCGCGAAACAAAAAAGATTTATAAATAATCAGGATTGATAATCTCTTGATAAACAGCTGATATCCCTGAAACAACGACTCTTCCTTTATTTCTATCGTTGCCGACATATAAAGATTTAGCAGTAAGAGTCACCTCATCTACGCTTTGATTCTCATCAAAGGTAAAGTGGTATGAATGAGGATAATAATACGAAGATGATAAGGAGGATTGTTTTATTTCTTCTTTTTTATTGCCACCATTTCCTGAACACAAAATGTCTATCGTAGCTTCGCCGCTGATCCATTCGCCAGAACTCCATGCTGTCAAGCCAATAACAAAAGACCTAATTGGTTC
The DNA here is from genome assembly GCA_041667485.1 of Bacilli bacterium. Lineage (GTDB taxonomy): Bacteria > Bacillota_I > Bacilli_A > RFN20 > CAG-826 > UBA4951. The sequence continues at coordinate 4,410 of JBAYEZ010000061.1, read as the reverse complement.
GTTAAATCTCCAAGTGATATATGCTTCGTTGTAACTTTCGCGTTTAGATGAAAGAACTAATCTTTGGTCGTCTAAAACATTAGCGTTATAGTGATTTATATAGCCGGTGCGCAACCTTTCTGTATAAACAGGGATGCCAAATTTATATACCGTCTTACTCTCGGCATTATTGTTATACGAGCAAGGAAAACCATAATCGTCCGCAATAAGGCTTACGTGTTTCCTCGTTTCTTCAAAAAAGATAAAACCGCCATTAACAGCGTTTAGGACATCTGAATCCATATAAATATCTTGTTCGCCCCAATTATATCTTAACTTGAACATCAGATGTTCTTGAGCATTTCCGTTGTCGTCGATGGCCTTCCAAGTTTCATATCCAAAAATATTCATGTAGTGATTAGAAAACTCGCCAGCACCATTTGTAGTCCACCATATTACTGGCATCCCATCGTCAATAGAATCCTTCAAATTATTAATCTTGGTATCAAAGAAAGATAAATTTGGGGTAGTATCACCATAAACAATGATTTGAGAGTCAGCATCATAATAAAACGACGCATCACCCCTCCTCATCAACTTCGGTTTTAGGAATCATAAGACTATGATTCTTCAGGATTGTTCTCGCTCCTGATAAAAGACTTGATGGGAATGTAAATGTTCCGTCGGAAGAGGCAAATATTTGACCCAACCAACTTTCCGACGAAATACTGCTGACATTCATAAACGTTTCCTTTGCGAGAAATCGTTTATCAGCAGGGTCATCTGGTTCATATCTATCGAGTTCAAAATATCCAGGACCTCTCACTAAATAATCGAATTGGCAATACAAAGATAATGGACCGCAGCCAATGTAAGAGTAGTCGATACCAGCAAGATTTTTGGCAACTTGAATATCCTCATCCCATTCGTAAACCTCCTTTGGATTAATTCCATATTGGTTTGCAACGTCATTACTTTTCGTATTATCAATAAACCAATCCGTTCCTCCAAATCTTGATATCAAGTGTGATTCAACCGTTGATTGAGTCAATTTTGGCGTAGATTCTTGGGGAGCATTGCCGGGAAGAATATCGTTTTCAAAATAATACTTAGCTATCTCGTCCTCCGTTGCGAAATCATCGAGCGAATATGTCCGGTATTTCGGGACAATTTTATTTTGAACTTCTTGAGGGGCTTCCGCTTCTCACATTGAACTACCAGCAAGGCTGCATAATGAAAGCATTGCACAAACGAACAAAAAACTAAATTTCATATTTTTTCCTGCTTTTCTATAAAATCAATATTAATCTCAAAGTTTTGAAAACTGATCCCTTCTAAGTTAGAAGGTTTAGAGGTGCTTTGAAAAAGATAAGAGGTTTGAATGGTCAAATCTAAAGGTAAACCCGCCTCAAAATAGAAACTAAATTGTTCCGATTCCAAAGAAACACCAAAGGAGTAAGAATTGGGTCTTCCTAAACTTTTTTTTAAATCTTTTAATTGGCAAGTGGAAAATAAATTGTCAATTTCAAGAGATAAAACTATGTTATAGAAACGATTGCCTTCATCATCTGCAACATATGATTGAACTGTATTTATGCCATTAAACTCTTCGTATTCTTTTTCAGGAATAGCCTGGATATTCAAATACCCTTTTGTTAATTTATGCTGACTTAATTCTGTTCTGTTGGTATTTTCATTGAGAATGAAATTTCCACAAATTAATGAAGTGTTCCTCGATCCTGTGCATGATGTTAGTATCGAAATTAGTGGTAAGAACAATAAAGTTTTAACGAAATAATTTTTCATTGTAATATCTTTTTTTATTTTAGTCCACAAATATTCGAAAATCAATTCACGCATTTTTTAATTTGTCAATATGATGTAAGCGTTTTCACGTTTTTGTAGAAGGATTTACAAAAGTGTTGTTGGCCAAGCTTCTTGCCTGAGGCCTTTGCTTTATGATGCCTTTGCCAAACAACCGGGTTCCGCGTGGCCGCGTTGAAGCGTTGTTTGGCGATAGCCTCCCGTCCGCGGCCACCCCGAACCCAGACACAGGAGGTTTTTCTTATGGGGAGGCCACGCCCTCGGCTCGGATCGCTCAGGAAGAAGAGACACGAAAGGAGCCGGCGGAGATGGGGATGTAGCGACTGCGAGCCGACGTTCTCGGAGAGGGCCGGGACGACGTTCGTGTCGATGAAGCCGCCGCCGAAGAGGTTCGATATTATCAGGGAAAGTATGGATTGATGAGGCTTTCTTCGCCCTTGAGAGAAGGAAATGGAGGTCTGCGGCGGCCGCATGAGGCCGAGGTCGCTTCTCATCCATGACGGGATCTCCCCACGCCAGATTTTGGCAAGCTCGCTTGGCCTCGGCGAGGGAGTTGCCAAGTCCGCACGGCCCGGCTCCAGAAGGGCGCTGCAGCCCATCGATTCCTCCATCTCCGAAATCAAAAGATCGATGCACAAGCACATCGGCGGAAGGAAAGAATGCGCCCAGATTCACACGGATTGGATGGCTTTAAAGGGACTTAAAAGGCATGAAGATGAAGGATGAGATAGCCAAAACGTTGACATCCTGTATGCAGTCGGGAGTTGTTTTCAGGACAAAGGACCGATACTAGGCCAATTCCTCAGCAACATTTTTGTAAATCCTTTTAATACTTAGTAATTTTTGAAAATTTGGCATCTCCAAAATTTAGCGATGTAAGATGTTCGTCATCAATCAAATATGTATCGACATTTTCCTCTTTTATTTGATTCAGCAAAACACTTTTGCCGCATCTTCTAATTCTGGTAATCACTTTGATTAAGTTTGAATCGTAATATTTGCGTATTTGATTTAAATATCGATTTCTCCTAATTTGCACATCTATTTACCTCTTATATATAAGAAAACACGAAATAGATTTTTCCTTTACAAACCTAAATTTATTTTAGTTTGTAACGTTATTTATCCGAAAGATAAATCACCATCGCTTTAAAGAACATAATATTCTTACCTTTTCCCTCTTCAATTATTCGTTCGTATATGCCATCTCGTAATCGATAGCAGTTAATTGAGGGAAAATCTCCGTTAACTAAAAAGAGAGCCTAAAAGGCTCTCTTCTATTAATCGTTTTCTTGATATTAGACTTCATCGGCTTAGTAACGACAAGCCTTAACGCAAATAGCCTTTGATACGGGTATCAGATGGGTGTACGTCTTGCGACCGCCTGGAACCGCGCGACAAATTCGATACAAAGTGCACCCCCGCCTACTCAAGCGTCTATTGAGTTTTGTGGTTGTTTGCTTTACCAATAGATAGACGGTGATAACTCCGACGCAGCGATTATTGCGCAGTAATGATGAATAGTGATAACTTAAAAAATGATGAAGCATGAGCATATTGCTTATTCTCATCGTCATAAATGGATGGGTCCACGACCCAAACAACGATCGCTCCGCTCGGAGAGGCGAAAGCGTTTTCGGGCGGGCGTCAGTCTTTCGTGGCACCATCAAATTCGGTTTTCCCGTATCCGTATTTGTTTCTCCGAAGCATCAGCAGCGCCGAGGTTACGGCTAGCGAAAGAATCTCCGAGGCCAGCATAGCAAGCCAGATGGCCGACTGCCCGAAAAGCATCGGTAGCAGATAAACCGCCACGACCTCGAAAACCAGCGACCTCGAAAAGGAAATCACGGCCGAGTCCAGGCCGTCGTTCAGCCCCGTGAAGAAACTGCTCGCGAAAATGTTGATTCCGCTGAATATGAAGCAAAGGGAGTAAAGCCTCAAAGCGGTCGTGATCAAAGACCGAAGCCCGCTGTCGTAGCCGACGAAGACTTCGCTAAACACGCTGGCACAGCCTTCCGCCACGGCGGTCATGGCGGCGCCAGTGATGGCGTTCAGCACCAGACTCTTTATGAGGATGTTTCTTATCTCCTTTCTATTCTTGCTTCCGTAGTTACAGCCGACCACCGGATTCATGGAGATGGAATATCCCAGGAATACGGCCAAAAAGATATAGCTGATGTACAGGACGACGCCATAGGCGGCCACGCCATCCTCGCCGTAAAGCTTCAGGAGCTCCGAATTGAATAGGATGGCCACGATGTCCATGGGTTCAGGCGAGGGAGTGCCTAGAAAAGCTGATAACCGAGATCCCTGATAACCCAAAGGAGAGGAACTGGAAAAGCTTTTGCCCTGGAATATCAAGCTCTAATCCGATTCCATCCGAATTAGTTCGAAAATTTACGCTTACAGCGAAACAGCTCTATAAAATGAAAAAAGGACTGATATTTTTGGTATCAATCCTATTGTTTCAATATGGTGCCCCAGGCCGGACTCAAACCATCGGATCCCTACCAGCAAAGAACTTTGAGTCTGATTCAGTAGAAAAAGCCGTCTTCAATCAGGAGTTTCAATAGAGCCAACAGAGACTTCCCATCCTTATCGTTTGGC
>JBAYEZ010000060.1:0-6362 GCA_041667485.1 Bacilli bacterium | reverse complement strand
ATTTCGCGATGGGCTTTGTCCTCAAAATTATCCCAACGGAGAAAAGCCAAGCCGAACTTGAGGCGGAGTTAGGCTATTCGCTCAAGAAAATCGATGAGCAAGACATCATCGACGAAGAACCCTTGCTGACCGATGAACTGATGACGCTCGCCGAGAAAGTCTCCGACTATTATTTCTGCCCGCTCATCAGCGTTCTTCAGGCGATGCTTCCGCCTTCATTAAGCCCGCGCCTGTCTTCGCTCCACGCTCCGAAAATCGCCTATGAAAAATGGGTCGAGATTCTCGATTCGAAAGAGGAAGATTTAACCCCGAAGCAGGTTGAAATGCTCCGCTTAATCGGGAAAAATAGCCCGATTTTGAAAAGAGAGGCGGGTTCTGCGGCGATTTTGGAAAAGCTCGTTGAGGCGAAGAAAGTCAAAATCATTCTGAAAGAGAAGCCGCGTTTTATCATCCCCCCCGAGGAGAGGGAGGAACCGCATGAAATGTCACTCGACCAGCACGCGGCCTATGACGCAATCCTCTCCGCTCCGCAGAATGTCGTGCTCTTGCAAGGGGTGACGGGCAGTGGCAAAACCGAGGTCTATCTCCGTTTATCCGAGAAGGCCCTTGATGCGGGGAAGACGGTTTTGATGCTGGTTCCGGAAATCAATTTAACGCCGGTTATGGTCGAATATTTCTCCCGTCGTTTCGGTCCGAAAGTCGCAATTCTCCATAGTGAGCTCACGCCCGGGGAACGTTATGATGAATATCGGCGAATCGCCCGTGGGGAAGCTCGGATTGTGGTGGGAGCGCGCTCAGCCGTGTTCGCACCCTTGAAAAACATTGGTCTCATCGTCCTTGATGAGGAGCACGTTGATTCGTATAAGCAAGATAATTTGATCGCCCCGCCCTTTTATCATGCCCGCGAAGTCGCGATTTTCCGCGGCGAGCAAGAGCACTGCAAAGTTGTTTTAGGCTCCGCTACCCCTTCGCTTGAAAGCAAGGCTCGGGCGATTCGCGGAGTTTATGGCTACGCCGAGATGAAACATCGAATTAACGAAAAAGCCCTCCCTTACACCCGAATCATCGATTTAACCGATCGGAGCAACATCTCAAAGAGGAGCAACAAGATTTCGGCGCCGCTCCTTGAAAAAATCCAAGAAAAGCTTGAGAAGCACGAGCAGATTCTGCTTTTAATCAACCGGCGCGGCTATTGGACCAACATCATGTGTGCCAACTGCGGCCACATTTTCGTCTGTCCCTCTTGCGGCGGCAACTTGACCTACCACCAAGAGGACGAGATGCTAAAATGCCACCATTGTGGCTACGTCGAAAATTTCCCGAAAACCTGTCCCGAATGTGGCTCCTCCCGTCTCATGCGGACGGGCTACGGCACCGAAAGGGTGGTCAAAGAACTGCAAGATATCTTCCCGACCTCTCGGATCTGCCGCGTCGATTCAGACGTTGGCAAAATCAGCAAAAACGTCGAAAAAAACATTCGCGATTTCCATGATGGGCTTTATGACATCATGGTCGGAACCCAGATGATCGCTAAAGGCCACGATTTTCCCAACGTCACCCTTTCGGGCGTCGTGATGGCGGACATTGGCCTCTCTTTGCCAACCTATCGAGCCGCTGAGCGGACGTTTGAACTGATTGCTCAAGCAGTAGGCCGAAGCGGGCGTTCAAATAAAGTGGGGGAGGCGTTAATCCAAACCTTCAATCCCTCCCATTACGCGATTGTTTATGGGGCGCGGCAGGATTATGAGGGGTTTTTCAAAAAAGAAATGCAAGAGAGAAAAATCGCCCATTATCCACCCTATGTCTATTTGATTTTGATCGAGTTTGCTTCATCCGCGGAAGAGAAGGCAGTTCAAGCTGCCTATGATTTCAAGGAAGAATTCAATGCTCAGGGCTTCGAAAACTTCGAAGTGGTGGGCCCTTTGCTCCCCTATTACTCGATGGCAAACGGCAAGCACAAACGGATGATGCTTCTCAAGTTCAAAAAACGGGAGGAGGTTTATGCCTATCTTAAGAGTCTCTTGGGCAAGTATTCCTCGATGGGCGGAGTGGATATCACGATAAATGTAGACCCCTTAGATTATTGAGTTTATGGTATAATCAACTAACGTTGAGGTAAGTCATGATCACCATTTCCATCTTAGGGCTCGACCAGTACGTGGTCGGCCATTACTCCAAAGAACACACCGAAAACATTGCCAATTTGCTTGAGGTGCCAACCGATGACGTCAATTTTTATGCGCCAGAATCTATGGTTTTTCACGCAGGGGTCGAACAGACTTCCTGGAACACCATCGTGATTGTTCGCGCTCCCGTCCGCGAGAATATCTTCGAAGGCAAGTTCGCGGACTATCTGATGAAAACCCTCTCCGAATTCACTATCAACCTCGAAGTAGAATTCGAATATTTTGAGGAAGGCCACCATTATCAGCACATCAATTCGGCCTACCCGCGTTTCATCGCCGAAGAAAATTTGGTCGATGTTGAGGGCACCGATGGCGATGAGCAAGACGACACCGACGAAGACGCAGAAGAAGCCGACCCGCGCGATCGGGCCGATCTCGATCCGAACGATCCCAACCAAATTTTCTTAGGCAACGCGTTTGAGGGCAAACAGGAAATGCTCGATGGCGTCGCAAAGGAGAAGGAGAGCGCTGCGCCGAAAAAGAAGGGCCAGTGAGCTGCTTAAAATAGGAGGAAATTTTATGCAGGAATTTGACTTAGCCAAGAGTTTGCTTGACGATATCGTCGATAACGACACCCCCTTTTCGGAGGCCCTACGTAAAGTCTTCCAAAATGACGTCGCGCTCCGCCCGATGCGGAATATGGTGGCAGGTTTGCTCGGCTGCGAGTTACGCCATCATCTTCTTTTCGCCTATCTGAGCGAGCCGCTCAGCGATTTTGACATTGCCGAAAAACGCTTCCTCGCGTTGGCGCTCGCCGATGCCTATTTCTTTAAGCGAATTCCGCTCGACCAGCTCCAAACTATCCTCCATGAAAAACTCGGCGATGCCAAGATGGCGGAGGCCCAGGCATTCCTCGATAAGGCCGGCAAGACCGACGAATACATCCCTGCCGACATTGCCAAAACCTCGAATAAATACCTCTCGCTCCGCTATAACACCCCCGAATGGGTCCTCAAGATCTGGGAGCATTACGGCTATGGGACGACCTACAAGATTCTCAAGAAGAACAACCGTCAGAATACCACGAGCGTCCGTGTCAGGACTTCGCTCACGAGCGTCGAAGAGCTTTTGAACAACAACCCCGATTACGCCAAGACCAGCGTCGAAGGGATTCTCTACTATGGCGGCAAATTGCCATTACGGAAACTCCCAGAAGCCCACGATGAGAAGATCTTTTCCGAGCGGCCCGCCACCAAGGCGGTCCTCGACAAATTCAAGGTCGAAGAACCTGCGGAGGCCTTCCTTTATAACGGCAACGCCGATAGCTCGATTCTCAAAGAGATGATCGAGAGCTATGGCTCTTCGATCGGTCTTAATTTAGGCGTTTACGACGTCAAAAATTACGTTGATGTGATCCGGATGATCAAAGGTGCCAACCTCAAAAATGTCAACTTCTTCGGCGCCGATCCTACGGCGATGGATGCCGCAATTTCCCGTCCGCAGGACCTTGCGATCTGCGCGCCGAATTCCTCGAACTTCGATCTGATCCGCGAATACCCTGATTATCTCCTTCATTTCAAAAAAGAGGGGATGGACGAGCTCTTCGCCAAAGAGAAGGCGATGCTTGAAGGGACTTCCAAGTTCGTGGCGGAGCATGGCACCTTGATCTACATGATTTACACGATCAGCAAGAAGGAAGGCCATCAGACGATCGGCGATTTCCTGTTGACTCACCCCGAATTCAAACTGGTCCGCGAAGCCCAGCTCTTTCCTTACGAAGAACTTGATACCGCCCTCTACTATGCCGTGATGAAGAAAGAGACGTCGCTTGCCAAAGTTGAGCCATCCTTAGGCGAGATGGCCGACGCCGACGCCGTCAGCGTGCCCCTTCGCGCCGCCAAAGGCGGATAGAAAGAAGAAATGACGATGAAAAAGAACCTCTTCGGTTACACATTGGTGGCCCTCGAAGAGGAGATGGCGGCGCTCGGTGAAAAACCTTTTCGCGCTCGCCAACTCTACGAGTGGATTTACCTGAAAAAAGTTTATGACTTTGATGGAATGAGCGATCTTTCCAAGACATTTCGCGAACGTCTCAAAGCGGATTATTGCTTGACGCTTCCGAGTGTTTTTAAAGAGCAGGATGCCGCCGATGGCACCGTCAAGCTCCTTTTGGCAATGGAAGACGGGGCCAAAGTCGAGACCGTTCTTATGCGCTATGACTATGGTAACGTCATCTGCGTCTCAAGCGAAGTCGGTTGCTCGATGGCCTGTGCTTTTTGCGCTTCGGGTCTCTTAAAAAAAGAACGGAATCTCACTTCCGCCGAAATGACGGGCGAGGTCATCGTGATGAACGAGCTCTTAGCCAAAGAGAGCGAAAACGTCACCCACATCGTTGTGATGGGGACCGGCGAACCTTTTGATAATTATGATAACGTCCTGTCTTTTGTCCATACGATGAATGAACAGCGGGGCCTTGCGATCGGCGCCCGCCATATTACGGTCAGCACGTGTGGCCTCGTCGAGGGAATCAAACGCTACGCGAGCGAGGGGATTCAGATCAATCTCGCGATTTCCCTTCATGCTCCGAATGATGGGATCCGCAAAATGATCATGCCGATCGCCAATCGCTATTCGCTGGCGGAGCTCCTCGATGCCGTCCGTTTTTATATCGATAAGGCGGGGCGGCGCGTCACGTTTGAATACATCATGCTCAAAGGGGTCAACGACTCGCTTGCTGATGCAGAAGAATTGGCTAAATTGCTCCGGGGAATTTTATGCTATGTTAACCTGATTCCTTACAACCCCGTCAAGGAAAAACCCTTCGAACGGAGCGAGGCTTCTTCGACGAGAGCATTCAGCGAGCGCCTCAACGAACTCGGGATCAATTGCACCGTTCGCAAAGAATTTGGTACCGATATTGATGCCGCCTGCGGCCAGTTGCGTGTAAAATACGTCAAGAAGGATTAGCCATGACTTACCACGGAACCTACGCTTACAAAACCGACATCGGCCGGGTCCGGAACCACAATGAGGATCAGGCCATGGTCGTTCTCAACTCCTCGGGTGAGGTCTTTTTGATTGTCTGCGATGGCATGGGCGGGGCCAATAAAGGCGATGTGGCGAGCGAATTAGCCATCGATTCGCTCTCGGAGAGCTTCCGTCGCAAGCATCGCTCGCCCTTGGTCCAGTTCGATAAGTGGTGGTTCACCAAGGCGTGCAAAGAAGCCAATTCGCTCATTTACAACCAAGCCGAGAAGAACCCTTCCGAAAAAGGAATGGGCACCACGATGGTGGCTGCCCTCATCTCGGGTGACCGGCTCATCATCGCCAACATCGGCGATTCCCGTGCTTATCGGATTCAAAAAGATAGTATCAAGCAATTATCGGAAGACCAAACTTACGTTCATTTCCTCGTCGAAACGGGCAAGATCACGCCCGAGCAGGCTTTAACCCACCCCGAGCGCCACGTCTTGATGAATGCCTTAGGTATCTATCCCTCAGTCAGTTTGACCATCACGGTCTATCCTTATCAGGGCGAGAGTCTTTTGCTTTGCTCCGATGGCCTCTATAACCAGGTGCCGGAGAAAGATATCCTTTCGCTTGTTTCGACCGATGAGAGAGCCGATCAAAAAGTGATGAGTTTGATCTGCTTAGCCAACGCCAACGGTGGCAGTGATAATGAAGGCGTCGCCTATTGGGAGAGCATCGGGGATGATTGAGATCGGCGAAAAAATCGATGAACGCTACCGCGTAACCTCACGAATTGCCCATGGAGGCATGGCGGACGTCTATGAAGCCTACGATATTGTGAATCGTCGCATCGTCGCCCTCAAAATCATGCGGGTTGACATGATGGACAATCCGAAGAATATCGAGCGTTTTAACCGCGAATGCATCGCGGCGGCCTCGCTCAACAACCCCAACATCGTCAAAGTCTATGGCCAAGGCACGGTCGATGGCCGCCCTTATATGGCCAACGAATACGTCGATGGGCGGACTCTCCGCGATAAACTCAACGTCGTGAGCGGCCACAATCTGCCGCCACTTGAAGCCTGCGAAGTGATGCTCCAACTCACGAGCGGCGTCCAATACATCCATGAACACGGCCTGATTCATCGGGATATCAAACCCGATAATTTGTTTTACCTGCCCGATGGCTCGGTCAAAATCGCCGACTTTGGCATTTCGACGCAACTGAATGAGCCGCAATTAGGCGATGCGGTGACTGGCACGATT
>JBAYEZ010000059.1:0-6377 GCA_041667485.1 Bacilli bacterium | reverse complement strand
GGGCCGCGCTGGGCAAAATGAGCCAAGGCAAGATCGAGCGGGCCCTTGATCCAACCGAGCGGAAGATCATCTCGTACAAAGCGCCAGCGGAAGGCCGCTGCCTCGAGTTCATCAAACTCAAAAAAGGCATCCTATCCTTGAGCCAAGGCTATCGCCATTTGAAAAAGCCGGCTCATGAAGCCAAAAAAGCCTCGTCGATTTCTCCACGAGGCCGTCCCTAGTAAATTAGATATTTTCGACGTTGTGGTAGACCGCCTGAACGTCTTCGCATTCGTTCAGTTCGTCTAACATATCCTGCATCTTCTGCTTGTCTTCATCGCCCAAGGTGACGTATTCATTTGGCACGAAGGTGACTTCAGCGGTATCGAAGTCGGTGATGTTGATGCCTTTCAACACCTCTTTTGCTTTCTCGAAATCGCTTGGATTACACTGAACTTCGACCTCGCCGTCGCCATAAGTGACGTTGATGACATCGACATCGCCAAGAATCAGGTTATCTTCGGCATCCTGGCGCAGCTTTTCATCGCCTTTGAAATCGAGAACGCCTTCCATTTGGAAGTTATACATGACGCTGCCCATCTTGCCGCCTTTGCGGGTAACGATGGTGCGGACGTTGACCAAAGCGCGATTGACGTTATCGGTCATCGTGTCGACGACCAGCAAACTTCCGCCCGGCCCAAAGAACTCGTAACGACCCATGATGTAAGCAACCGAATCGCCGCCCTTGGCTTTTTCGATAGCCCGTTCAATGACGTCGCGCGGAGTGGTTTTACGATACTTTTCGATGGCACTTCTTAACGCAAGGTTGCTATTGGGATCTGGGATGCCGCTTTTAGCAGCAGCATAAATCTCCTTGGAAGCGCGCATATAAATCGCGCTCTTGGCTTTCGCGGTGGCCGCCATGGCTGCCGCTCTGACTTCAAAATGTCTTCCCATAATCCTTAAAGCTCCTTTTTTAGCCTAGGGTATTCTACCACTCGCCCTATCGCTATAAATAGCGAAATTTTCTACCTATTTGACGGCAAAGGGCAAAATCAAACGGTCGTGGTAGTTCAAATTGTGGTCGTCAATAAACTGGCGAACCCAATCAAACGGCGAGGATAAAAGTTCATTCGGATCATGGTCATCGACCCCGATGATAACTGAGGCCCCACTCTCGGAAACCAAATCCCAAAACTCCGGATAAGGGTAGGCAACATCGATTTCTTCTCCGATCCGATTGCGCCGGCCCCAGCGCGAAGGGCCCATATTGACTTCAAGAGGCATTTTCGCCTCAAGGGCCGCATCGATAATCTCATGGGCGCACTCTTGAGCGAGCGCATCCCAAGAATCATACCAAATCATGAAAAGATCGGGGTGGGCGACATAAGCGAAAAAGCCGCTCTTGATCCCGGCGACCAAATCTTTCGTGTAACGGAGGGTCGCTTCTTTTTTATCGTCCATCCGGCCATAGAAGGAAATCATCGGAGAGTTACCCTCGATAAAGCAGTGTTGGCCTAAAAGGAGATAATCGATGGTCCCCTTGGCTAAAAGGTCATGGTAATACTCTTGATAAATCTCACCATACCACTCGGCTTCATACGCGAGATGAATTTCCAATTGTTTTGCGTATTTCTTCTGCAAATCCCGCACGGATTTAATATAACCCGCCGCTAAATCATAGTCGCCCCGCATGTGCGGTTGGCTCCGATTCGGTAGCATCACGTGGTCGGAAAAACCGAGGATCTTGTATTTGCCTTCAATGGCTTTTTTCACATATTCTTCGTCGGTGCCACAGGCATGTCCGCAACGGGCGGTGTGTGAGTGATAAGTATAATCTAACGGTTGGTTCTTCATCATTTCATCCTCCTCAACTCTATGAAGGCTATAAGAATACAAACTTTTTTCGCCTCTAGCGCAATTAAATCGCTTACATCGATTTTTTAGTCGATGATGGCTCATTTAATCGAAAGGGCAAATCCAAACGATTGGTGTAATTGAGCCGGTTTTCATCGAGGAAGTCCCTGGTCCAATCGAAAGGGGCAGTCAGCAATTCGTTGGGCGCGTGGGCATCGACACCGACGAGCGCTCGCGCCCCCGCTTCGGCGGCCATGCTCCAGAAATCGGGGAAAGGATAAGTATACGGAGCGACAGAGGGGGCGGGTTTTTGGTTTCGCCACTTCGAATGGCCGATATTCACTTCGAGGGGAATTCGACTTTGGGCGGCCACTTCAATAAGTCGAATCGAGCATTCTTGGGCGAAACCATCCCACGATCCATACCATTCGAGGAAGGCATCGGGGTGCGCGACGTAGGCAAAAAGACGGCTGTGAATACCGGCGATCAAATCTTGGGTGTATTGAGCCAAGGCGGCCCGCTTATCGGTGAGTGAAGAGTAAAAGATAAAACGGCCGTCTTTGAAGAAGCCGTGTTGGCCGAGAATCAAATAGTCAACCTGCCTTTTTGCCAAGAGGTCATGGTAGTAGGCGGCGTATCGCTCTCCGCACCACTCACATTCAAATCCGAGCCAGATTTGCAATTTATTTTCATATTTTCCCTGCAAATCCCTTATCGATTGAAAATAACCTTTCGCTTCAGAAGGACTGCCTCGCATTCCTATTTGGCTATAGTCGGGCCAGATCACATGATCCGAAAAACCAAGGATTCGATAATGGCCTTCGATGGCCTTCTTGACGTAATCCTCATCGGTTCCGCTCGCGTGGCCGCAACGGAAAGTATGGGTGTGATAATTGTAATCAAACGGCATTCCCATAAAGAACCTCCTCGAGGCAGAGACCTTCCGCTGGCGCTTTGTACGAGATGATCTTCCGCTCGGTTGGATCAAGGGCCCGCTCAACCTCGTCTAGACTCATTTTACCCATCGCGACCTTAAAGGCAACTCCAACGAGGATCCGGACCATATAGGTCATGAAACCATTGCCCGTCAGAGTCACTTTCATGTGGCCGCCTTTTTCGTCGTAGGCGAAGCGAATCGGCTCAATCGTTCGAATAAAATGATCTTTGTCCACGCTTTTGGACGTGAAGTCCATAAAGTTGTGCGTCCCCTCATAGAGCTTCATGCAAGCGATGAAAAAAGGAAAAGAAAAATTCGGCCATTCGAGCTGAAATTCTTGCAAAGCTAAGGGATCGCGCCGGCCATAATGGAAGGCATAGGAATAGACTTTGCCCACGGAAGAATGGCGGGCATCGAAAGTGGAATCAACTTGACGAAGGCTCAAGACGACGATATCGCCAGGCAAGAGTCGGTTTATAGCATGGATGAACGTGCCAAGATCCGCAATTGAATCAAAATCGAAAGAAAACGTTTGGCCTTTGGCATGGACGCCAGCATCGGTGCGACCCGCCCCATGAATCGTGATGCTCTTGCCACCAAGATTGCTCAGGGCAGCTTCGACTTCGCCTTGAATGGTCGGATAATTTTTTTGCCGTTCGAATCCCTTGTAGGCCTTCCCGCAATAGGAAAGAACGCCGCAATACCTCATACCAAATTGGTCTCCAGATGGAACCAACTCACAAAGCCGTCGAAGTGCACAACGGAAACATAGATGAATAAGACGGCGATGCCTGATGCGAGAAGCGTCCACAAGAGATCGAGCCAAGAGAAATGAAGCTGGCGATAACGGGTCCGCTTGGCTTTCGGATCATAGCCACGGCATTCCATTGCATTCGCGAGCTCATCGCTCCGGATGAAAGAAGAGACAAATAACGGAACAATCAGCGAGATAACCGCCCGGAATTTTGCGCCGAGTTTGCCGTGTTCGAAATCGACGCCGCGCGAGGATTGGGCTTTCATTATCCGGTTCACATCCTCAAGAATCGTCGGGATAAAGCGAAGGGCCAAGGTGATGGTCATCGCCACCACGTGGGAGGGGAAACCAATCCATTTTAACGGAGTGAGATACCATTCGAGGGCAAAGGTAAGGTCCAGCGGTTTGGTGGTGGCCGTCAAAATCAGCGAGAGTTCGATCATCAGCATTAAGCGAATCAAAATCCTTCCCGCCTCGGCAAAGGAATCCCAATAAACAGTGTAATTCCACATAACGAAAGCAACAGGCAAACTGTGGTTACTCCGCGGAGTCAAAATGTAGATGATAAGCAAGAAGACAATCATCAGCCAGAGGCTCTTGAGCGAAGAAAGCAGCTGCAGAATCGACATGTGGGAAGCCAAAAGGAGCCCGCTGATAAGCAAGAAGGCGACCCCCGCCATCACCGCCACCATCTGCCAAGAAACAAAGGGCATGAAGACGGCCACCATCAAAACGATCAAGCAAAAAATCTTGGCCCGCGGGTCCATCTTATGCAAAAAGGAATGATAGGGGATATAGCGGCCCATCGCGAAGCTATTCATGAGGATAGGCCTCCTTGATCGCTAGGGCTAAATCCTCAACGCCGTGAAGTTTCGATGTGTCGATTTTTAAACCAAATCTCTGCAAATCCCGCGCGAAACGATAAATGTCGGGGACTTCGAGAGAGTAGGGACTTAAGTCGCGGCCGAAGAGTTCGCCCGGAGTACAATGGAGGGCGATTTCACCGTTTTCCATCACCACCACATCTTCGGCGTAATGGAGAACGAGGTTCATATCGTGGGTAACCAAAATGATCGTGGTTCCTTCGGAATGGATTTTCTGGAAGAGAGCCATTGTCTCTTCAGCCGCCCGCGGATCAAGACCTGCCGTCGGTTCATCGACAATCAGCACCGTCGGACGGATCGCCAAAATGCCAGCGATGGCCACTTTGCGTTTCTCGCCACCCGAAAGCTCGAAAGGGGAGCGCTCATAGAACGTGGGATCGAGTCCCACCACTTGAAGCGCCTCATGGGCTTGCTTTAAAGCTTCTTGATTTCCAAGGCCAAAATTCTTGGGCCCGAAGGCAACATCCTTTTCAACGGTCTCTTCGAAAAGCTGATATTCGGGAAACTGGAAAACCAAGCCGACTTTCTTGCGGAGTCCCCTGACGTCTCGACTTCGTTTCCTTTTGTCGGCTGCGTTGATGAAATCATCGATCACCACTTCGCCCGAAGTTGGATGTAACAGAGCATTCAAATGGGAAATGAGGGTGGATTTGCCACTCCCCGTCCGTCCGACGAGGGCGATAAATTTTCCTTCATCAAGGGTAAGATTCACATTCCTCAAAGCCTCGTACTGGAACGGGGACTTTGGGTTATAGACATAGAAAACATTGGAGAAATTTATCGGCATAAGAATTCCTCCAATTCCTTCTCGGTGCTGACCCAATCTGGCACAGCAATCCCTTGGCGCTTCAAAGCGTTGACAAGAGCGACGAAAAAAGGGCAACCAAGCCGGATATCGTTCAGTTCTTTTTCGTGAGAGAAAACTTCTTTCGGAGTTCCCTGAAGCGTCAAACGGCCTTCATTGAGAACCAACACCTCATCGGCATGGGAGGCTTCTTCGACATCGTGAGTGATGCTGAGAACGGTAAGTTTCGGGTTTTTTTGTCGGAGCTTAAAAGTCAAATCCAAAATGTCTTTTTTGCCAACCGGATCAAGCATCGACGTCGCTTCATCATAGATAACAAGATCGGGCTTCATCGCCAAAACGCCAGCGATCGCCACCCGCTGTTTCTGACCACCCGAAAGATTCTCTGGGGCACTATCGAGAAAAGCTTCCATCCCCACTTCTTTGGCGTATTGATTGATGACGCCTTCCATCTCTTGGCTCGGCACCTGACGGTTTTCAAGGCCGAAGGCGATATCGTCTCGAACTGAGGCGCCGACAAATTGGTTGTCGGGGTTTTGGAAGACGAGGCCCATCCGCGAACGGAGTGAAAATAAGGAATCGTTGGTGAGATCCTGCCCGAAAAGTTTGACACTGCCAAAAAAGCCCCCGTTGAGGCCGGCCAAGACTTTGGCCAAAGTAGATTTACCCGAGCCGTTGTGGCCAATCAAAGCCACGTATTTGCCTTCCTCAACAGAAAAAGAAATGTCCCGAAGAGCCGGATTTTTCCCATCGTAGGAATAACTGAGTTTGTCCACTTCGATAATCTTCATGCGTTGTGTTTATTCTTTCGATAAATGAGATATTCGTTGATGCCTATCGTCAGAGCAAAAGCTCCGATGAAGCAGCCTAAGAGAGTCCACAAGAGCCACTGAGGTAAAGATTTGTTCTCCGCCAAGGCGCCCAAAGTAACCCCACCGGCCAAGAGATAGACGATGAGGATCACGAAGAAACGATACCAAAAACCTCGTTTCATTATTTGACGCTGATCGTTAGCGTCTTCCCTTCGTAGGGCCGCACCTTGACGCCCGCCATATCAAACAAACGGCGCGAGGCTTGGAAGATCGTCCCATCCGAATACTTGTCGGAGAGATAGATCACTTCTTTGATTCCAACTTGAATGATGGCTTTCGCACATTCGTT
>JBAYEZ010000058.1:0-6420 GCA_041667485.1 Bacilli bacterium | reverse complement strand
GAAATCCACCATGATTTTGAGTCCGGCATCCTGCGCTCGTTTTGCCAAATAGAGGTCGGTCCTCAAATCGTTGGTGCCACCCCCATAAGCATCTCCCGTCGTTTCGTTATACGGATCGACCCAAAGCCGAAAACGGGCATAATTGCAGCCGTCGGCTTTGAGGATCTTGAAGATATCCTGCTCTCCGCCACTTTCGCCATAATAACGACCGCCGAGAGTCTCGACATCGTGAACCACGGAGCAATCGACACCGTAGGCGAAGTCGCTCGCAAGAGCATTTGTTGGCGTATTGACAACGATATTCGCATAATCCTGAATCTCGTTATTGGTGGTGTCGCCAACCGTGTAGGTAACAAAATCGCCATGAGAATTGCTTGAAGAGGATGCGGTGCTGGTCGATGAGGAAATAGACGCGCTATTATCCGCGCTCGAACTCGAAACAGTTTCACTGCTCGCCACAATAGAGGAGGTCACGTTGTTCCCACCGCAACCCGCAAGGCCGAAGAGGAGAGTAACGGACGAGAGAAGAACCCACTGTTTTTTCATGGTTTTTGATTTCCTTTCATGTAATTGAGGGGCGAGACGCCGTAGTATTTTTTGAATTCATTGGAGAAATGGAGCTGGTTGGAGAAACCGACCTTCTCCCCGACTTCGTGAATCCGATAGGCCCCGGTCCGAAGAAACACGGCGGCATTTTTCATTCGGATCTCGGTTAAAAATTTCTTCGGCGAGGATTTTTGAAACTTGGCGAAGATGTTGGCCAAATAGTTCGGAGTGACGCCAACGTTCGCGGCAATGTCATCGACAGTGATGTGATACTGATAATTGTTATAAATGAAATCCTTGGCTGCCAGGATGTGCCCCTCAGCCGAAGTCAAGCCACCTGAGACCACTTTTTGGGCCTCATCGAGCGAGCCGAAGAAACAATAGGCTTGGCCGAGGCAGACCAGATCGAAATAGCCTTTTTCGATGTATTCGTTATAGATCGCGTCGAAGTATTGCTTGTAACGATGCTCCGAATCGTGGAGGATCGGATTTCGTTCGCTGAGGCCCGCCGCCGCGAGAAGCAACGGGGCGTTCGATCCACCAAAGCCAAGCCAGAGATAAGTCCAAGGTTCATCACGATCCGGCGTATATTTCGGATGGGTGTTCGGCGCGATGTAAAAGATGTCGCCATGGTGGAGGTGATAGGTCTCTTCGCCACTCACAAACGTCCCCTTGCCCGAAACGACATAATGCAAAAGGAAGTAAGTTTTGCTGGTGAATTCGAAAACTTTGTCAGGGATGCAGATCTCACGACCGCACTCCTTGAGATTGAGTTCGACGTAGATGGAAGAATCTAAAGTTCTGCTGACCATAAGCCTATCCTTTCACCGCGCCGCCAGTAATGCCGGAAACGTAGTATTTCTGCGTGAAGATAAAGAGGATGGAGAGCGGGATGGAAATGCAAACCGCGCCGGCGCAGAAAATACCATAGAAATTATAAACGGTCGAATTGTTGGTCACCATGTTGTAGAGACCAATGGCAACGGTGTAATGCTCCGAGGTCGTCGAGCCCAGGATGATTTTGGCATAGACAAAATCGACCCACGGGCCCATGAACGAAGTCAAAATCGTATAGACGATGATCGGTTTCGATAAAGGGACGATGACCCGGGTGAAAATCTGAAACTCGTTGGCTCCGTCGATCTTGGCTGCCTCATCGATATCCTTCGGCACCGTATCGAAGAAGCCTTTGCAGATGAGGTAGCCTAAACCCGAGGCGGCACTATAGGCGATAATGAGACGAAGATTGCTGTCGCTGACATTGAGAACGTATTGGAAGATGAAGTAGATGCAAAGCATCGTGAGCATGCCAGGGAATAAGCCCATGATCATTGAAAGATTCATCAAGGCTTTCCGCCCCTTGAAACGCATCCGCGATAAAGCGAAGGAAACCTGAAGGACAAAGAGGGTCGAAATGACGCAGCTGGCCGCCGAGATGATTAACGTGTTTTTGAACCAAGTCGGGAAATTATTGGTCGCCACCGCGTTGGCGCCCGTCGCATCGGTGCAGCGCCAAAGGGCGACGAAGTTATTGAATGTCCAATAAGTCGGACTGACCGTGTCGAAAGGATCGGGGAGGAAATGGGTGGTCGTCGGCGAAGTGGCGCTCGAGAGAGCGCAAGCGATGAGCCAGGCGATCGGAATGAGCCAAATCACAGCGAGGATGAAGAGCCAAAGATTATGGCCTCCCACCGCCAAACCATGCTTTAGATTATGCTGGAATAAGCGGCGTTTTTTTGCTTTGTACTCCGCGATTTCTTCCGGAATCGCGTCAGCAGAAAGAGCGTTGAGCTGCGAATGGCGGTAATGTTTGACGATAGTCTGACCGACGTTGCTGTCGTCGTCTTGAATGCCGTTCATTGAAAACGCTCCTCTCTGTTCCCCTTTGTCGTTTGGGTAAAGGCCAGCAGGGTGAACACGGCTGAAACCAAGAAGATGAAGATGCCGATGACGGAAGACATGTAGTAATTCTTCGAACTGTCGGTAACCATTTTGAAAAGCCAAGTCACGAGAAGGTCCGCCTCGTTGGCTTTGACGCTCGCAAAGCGTGTGCTCGTGGAAGTGTAGCCCGAGGTTAAGAGGTAAATAACGTTGAAGTTGTTGAGATTGCCAACGAATGAGGAAATCAAATAGGGCCCCGTCACTTGCAAAATATAAGGCATCGTAATGTTCCAGAACAACCTTTGCCGTCCGGCTCCGTCGATGCGGGCGGATTCGTAGAGGTCGCTAGGAATGTTCATCAAAATGCCGCTGGTAATCAGCATCATGTAAGGAAAGCCAATCCACATATTGATAACAACAACCATCACTTTCATCCATGTCGGATCACTAAAGAAAGGGAAGTAATCGGTCGTGATCCAGCCGAGGCTTTTGGCCCAGTCGACCACGCCCCACTGATTGAGAAGCGAATTGACGATGCCGTTATTGCCCAAGAAAAAAACGTATCAGCATTAAAGTCACGAACTGCGGAACCGCGATCGTGATAACGAAACACGTTCGCCAGAGTTTAGGGAATTTTGTCAATTTGGAATTGATTTGGAGAGCAAGGAGCAAGCCGCCAATATACGTGGTAACTGTCGCAAAGAAGGCCCAAAGGAGTGTCCAAAGGAGGACTTTTCCAAAGATTTCGCCGAAGTAAGAACCGGTCCCGCCACCAGCGAAGAAAGTGCCAAAGTTGGCAAAACCGACCCAATTAAAATTGTTGGTCGGATAGGAATGGGTTGCGTCGTAGTTGGTGAAGGCGACGAAAACCATAAAGAGGATTGGAATAATCGTGAAGAGGATGATGCCAAAGATCGGGGCGGCTAAGACCGTTTTATAAAAATGGCTATCAAGCGCATCGTCAATGTCGTCCATCGCATCATGGATCGGATAGGCTTTCCGCACTTTCTTTTCCGTCTCGAAAACCCGATGGGGTTGTTTGGCCCACAAAACAACGTAGGCCGCCAAAATGACGATCATGATCAAGGAGAAAAGCAAAATCTTGAAGGAATTATCGCCATCGACGCAGATGGTTTTCTTCGTCGCGAAGTCCGTGGTGCAGGTGCGGGGGGTCGAAAGGCCCTCCATATTCATCTTGAGCAAATTGGGGAGACCCCAATTAAAGAAGAGGGCGATGACGAAGAGTTGACAGGCCGCTAGAAGCAAGACCCGAAGCCAGTCAAAACGCCAATAGGTAATCTGCTGGCCTTTTTTGTTCAAAAGAGGTCGACCCTTCGCTAAGCCAAAATGATGAACGAGGCTACTCGTCTGGCCAAACAAGCAATAGCCAAAGCCCCAGAAAACGTAACTAAGTTTGGTCGGCCATGAGCCTTGAATATAGTCGGCGATAAAGGCGGGGCCCTTAAAGCCTTCGCCGCCCCGTCCTATACAAGAAATTTGTTCTTTCTTGGCTGGCAAAAACCAATAAAATCCCAGCAAGTCCAGCACGAACGAGATTAAAAAGAGAATATACGGAAAGAGTGCGGCAAAGGCTAAATCCCTGCCTTCGCCTTGGTAGTATGAAATGTAATTGAAAAGGGTGGTGTAGACTTTGCCCTCATTTGCTTTATTGTCCCCGAGCGCATAAACGGTGCCATTGAAGAGATAGCCTTGGCTGACGCTTCCCCAAAGGAGATGCCAAGAAGAGAAACCCAAAATCAAAAGAAAAATAGCCGCGCAAAGCGGATTGGTGGAGCGCGACTTGATTGTCTTGATCAGCGCGACGACAAAGAGAGCGACAAGACCAAAGAGGAGAAGCAAGAACGGCAAATCCGTCTGAATGCCATCCTGAAAACTAAAAAGTCGAGCGAAAGCATTGAAAAAACCGCCAAAATAAGCAGTGAAGAATTCGCCTGCGTTCGCGAAATAGGAAAGACGATAATACGTCGTGACCGTCTTCACCGTTACCGCGGTCGTCCCCAAATTGGCGGGGGAAAAAAGCAAAATCGCAAACGCGAGAACCCAAACCAGGAACGCAGCCCCTGCAAACAAGCCGACTTTTTCATCGAGAGGATTATCGAAATGGTCTTCGCAAGCGAATTTTTTCCAAAACTTCCATTTCTCAGAAAAAACCCAAAACTTCCTTGTTTTAATGGTTGTTTTGGTTGTCGCGACGGACATTTTGATTATCCTCCACCAATCATCTTGGGGGCGGGGAGAACCCCGTCCTCAAGATAGAAGAATCAAATCGAATCAGGCAATCATACTCGTTACGGCGGTATTCAAAGAAGTCTGAAGGGCCTCGCTATTGATCACAATATCCGCTGTGCCAGCGCCACTCGTGATGAGCGAAGTTGTGCCGTCGGCGCCGGCATTAAGAGCGGCATCGAGAGTCTGGGTCGGAACCCAAAAGTTGTTACTGACGTTGAGAGAAAGCGTAAGCGCTTTGGAGCGAGAGGGCCGCGACCGCATAGTTCGTGGTGAGATCGACCGCGCTTGAAGCGGCGATATTGGTCGGAGCTTCAGCGAGTTCGTCGTAGCGAAGGACCTGATTCTCCTTATTGGTGAGGAAGTTGGCGAATTCGGCGCCCCACGCCGCCTCGGGACTGACCGAATTGACGACCGCAAGTTTGCAGCCGCCGACACTGTTCATATGATAACTCTTTGTCCCGACCATGAATGAGGGGAGATCCGTCGCGGCTGCACCCGCGCCCCAGTTGGTTGCGATCGTCGAAGAACTCCAGGTTCCGTTGATGGTCGCAATAACCTGATAGGTGCCACCAGCAGCCGAATCGTTGATGGCGGTCGAATCACTTTCGCCAACCCAATAATCCTTATATTCGCCTTGGGCTAATTTGACGAGCGAGCCAAAGGTATCGACGCCCGTTGGATCGTGGGTTGTGCTGTTCCAGTCGCTGGCGGTCTTCGCCGTGGTCTTATCAAGCGCGGCATTGAGGCCAACCGCTTGCGACCAGCCTGCAAGGTACCAGCCGGAAGTCGACGGGAAAGCAAACTTATAGGATTTGTTATCCTTGATGCTAGCCGCTTTGACGGCGGCAAGAAGTTTCTCAAAGGAATCGCAGTCATCAAGAGTGATGAGCGCAGAATCATAATAAAGGAAGAAACCATTCGAATTGCTGACAGGGAAAGCATAGAGATCATCGAGATACTTCGAGGACGAAACGGAAATCGGAACGTTGCGGCTCTCAACATCGGCCGCCAAACCTTGATCAATATCGTTGATGTCGGCGATATAGCCACCTTTGGCCAA
Organism: Bacilli bacterium; assembly: GCA_041667485.1. Taxonomy (GTDB): domain Bacteria; phylum Bacillota_I; class Bacilli_A; order RFN20; family CAG-826; genus UBA4951. Next base: position 683 of record JBAYEZ010000058.1, on the reverse strand, counting down.
ATCATAGAGCTGGTCGTCAGCGATGATGCAGACATCCGGCGCGGTGGTCGGATCCTGAGTAAGTTGCGTCTTGGAATCCGCTTCAGAAATCGCGTTGATGGTGAACTCAAAGTTTGTTTCCGGATGGGCGGCCTTGAAAGCGGTCGCGACTTCATTCAAATAGTCTTGCGACTTTTGTAACTCGCCGCCCGCGATGGTCAATTTGTGGGTTTCACCATCGTTTGAGACCGAAGAAGCAATGGCGCTTGAAGAGGTCGCTTCGCTCGACGTGGTTCCGGCGCTGGTGGCGGTTGCCGACGAATTTGCGGAAGAACTTGCTCCGCCACAACTGGTGAGGGCAATCGTCGCCATTGAAGCGAGAGCGATTGCCAAAATGCTGTTTTTCATTTTCTGATTCCTCCTTATGTGGATGAAAATGAGATTTGTCACGGACTTCCCCCTATGGATAATCCTTTGACCTTTTTATCCTATGGGGTAAGCGCTTTCACCGTTATACTAAAATCTAAGCACTTTTGAAACCGCTTACATCAAACTAAAGACTTTGTCTTTAAATGAAGTTACTTTGTAGATATTATATTCATTTTTATACTTTTATAATATATTTTTCTAAGAATTAATCTTAGATTTTATTAGGATGGGAATGCCGCTTAGCCCTAAAGGCGAACGGCGCAAAAGCCAAAGCG
>JBAYEZ010000057.1:0-6446 GCA_041667485.1 Bacilli bacterium | reverse complement strand
ACGGTGGCGTCAATAGGATAAACGCCGACATCGACGTAATCTCGTCCCGAATAAACTACCATAGCCCCTTCCGGCAGGTTTTGAACAGTCAACGAATGCTTGGCCCCATCATAAACTAGGCTTTGATCAACAAAAACGAGACCAGCGAACTCTTGAAGAGCGCTGCTATCAGAAGCGCTAGTAATCATCGTGCTTACTGACGCCGAGGAAACGGATGCCGGAGTGTTGCTTCCCCCACAGGCACTCAGGACGAAGAAAGACGAAAGAGCGAGAATCAGCATCTGTTTTTTCATGGTTTTATCCTCCCCAAAATGAAAAACAAAAATTAAGCGATATCCGGATCGCGTTTTAAAGCGACAGGAAACATAAACATCGAAAAAAGCCCTGAAACAACAACGGCCAAAAGAAAGACGGAAGTGAAAAGCAAAAAGCCGAGAAGGGCAAAGAGAATTTTCACCGCAATCAAAAAGACCACACCATCAAAATCAAGACTAAAGATAACGCCAGGCATTTTGACGAAAGCAAATGACACAATCTCCATAAAAACATCGCTCACAAAGGTATTACTGCTGATCAAAACGAAAACCAACGAAAAAAACATGTAAGCAATTAACGGCGACAAGGACAAGATCCACGTCCCGCCGGCTTGCTCGTTGTTTTTCAGAAGGGTGACCCCGATTACAATGGCAAGGAATAAGGCCACAACCCCAGCAAAGATGCTCCAGCCCCACGCTTTGTGATGACGGGATTTTACCGCAACGGCGCGGTTATGGGACTCTTGGCGAGCTACAGCGTTGATATCATCGACGCAATTTTGACAAAGAAAATCATGACCAGAGCCCTCCGGACTTAGCGAATAGCGAACTTTTTCATGGCGATGACCTTTCCCATAATACGAAATCGTCTTTGAGCCATAGTCAAATTGGTCGCCTTCATAAATGGCCTTGCCACAGCGAATGCATACCCCCAAGAGCTTTGATGCAGCCGCCGAAGCCGGCACTTCGGACTCCGGCTTTGGCGCGGTGGCAGGGGGCGGAAGCACAATCGCGATATTTTGTTGGTTTTCTGGCATCGTTTTCCCCGCGGATTGATCCTTGACCAGATCATCGATGCTGATTCCGAAAAGAATCGCCATCTGTTTCAAAGTTTCAACTGAGGGTTCAACCGCATCTTTTTCCCAGCGCGAAATGGCTTGAGGCGTCACGAAAACCTTATCAGCCAATTCTTTCTGGGTAAGGCCTTTGGCTTCTCTTTGCTTCCGAATATTTTCCCCTACGCTCATTTGCTTGTCCTGCTTTCGCCTTTTATCAAGCCCTTTATTTAGCAAATTGTCCATCAACCCTTTTGTGATAGCACTCAACAAAATGTTGAAAAAGGCCTTGTATAATGATTTTTGCGAAGAAACGACCAGTCTTCATTTGACCTAAAATAACTTAAATAATTGTATCGAATTCTTTCTTATAATAAAATAGTTTTTTAAAAATCCCGATTTGTACACAGGCGATGTATTTTCTGACAGGCTATAACTTTTCGCATGGCATCGATGGGGCCGAAAACTGCACCATTTCGGCAGTGACGTCGGGCTCGTCTTTGATGTCAAAACAAACCAGGCGCTCAACGCCGTTCAAGTCGTCATAAGGCCGCCGGAGGGATCGACGAACAAGGGCGCAATAATCCGATGGAGACTGAGAGCATTCGATAAGTGGTTCTGAAATGGATTCTTATTCTTTTTTATCGCTAATTGGATATCACAGAGGCCTAAAAGCGGAAAACAGTCCTTCGGGACACGAAATTCAGCCATATTCTTGCCAAACGTAGCGCAGATATTATACGAACCCAGAAGGGAAAAGGAACGAATTGTTTGCTTCATTGAAGACGAATCTCGTAGAATGGTTTTCATGGAACGCATTTCAGTCCGTTTAAACGATTTAGAAAGCATCGAAGACCTTTTTCTTTTGACCCGCTCGAAAATGGAAAAAGAAGGCAACGATAGCTGGAGCCATGGCTATCCCGTGAAGGAAGACTTCAAAGAGGACATCCTCGAAGGAGACAGTTATTTTTATAAACAGAACGGGGTTATCCTTGCCTACATTCACGCCAGTTTCGATCCGCTTGAGGATTTCTTTTCCTCTTCCCATTCAGAAGCTAAACTCGCCCAATTGCGACAAGACACGGGGATGAAAGACAATGAAGATTTTCTTATCCTCCATCGCCTGATGATCGCCCCCGCTTTTCAAGGCAAAGGTTTGGCGGCGGCGATTTTTCACGACCAAGCGTGCCTTTATCCGGGAAGGATGATGATGTTCGCCGTCTATCCAAACAACCTCAAAGCGCGGAAGGCCTATGAGCGTTATGGCTTCCAGAATGCCGGCATCTATCCGGCCTTTGAATACGGAGAAGAAACCTGCTATCTCTATTTTAAACGTTTCGCGTAAGGTGTTCGTTATCTGAATCGATCGCTTATACATTGGTATTCGGGACGTTTGCTCAGCCAACCTCAACCGCCTCGAAGACAAGAATTGGTGGATCGATTTCATCGACGACGCCGTGATGATCAGTTGCGGAAAGGCGATCCTCGCCATCGAATTAGCCGAAGGAGTTCAATTCAAGCCGTTTCAATCCTTTGTAGTGGTTTACTCGACCCAAAAATGGTGAGATTGGTCTTGATTTTTGTTCTTTACCGCGACTTAAGGAATTCAACAAAGTCGTCTTTAATCAGCAAGCAAATGACAAAAAATGGACGAAAACAAAATTTTGCCCATTTTTATTTGCGTCATTTTTTGTTTATTTTCTTTTCTTTTTCTTCGGCGAAACGTCATCTTTGAGTCCATTGAGAATCTCAGAAAGCGAAAGTTCGCCGCCTGAAACCCCTGCTTTTTCGTTGCTAGGCCGAGAAGTCGGTTTCTTTTCCGGGGGCTCGTTTTCTTCTTCATTCGCTCCGGTGGCCCTCAAAGCAAAAGGGATTCCCTTCTTGAGCACCACCTGTTCCAAATAAACGTTGATACCGGTCGAAAAGGACATTCCCAACGATTCAAAAATCGCTTGAGCTTTGGCTTTCGTGGCTTCTTCAACGGAAATATTAATCGTTTTGCTGGCCATTATTTTCCTCGCAATAATTATGTATTATTTAAATACATTTTCAATACATAACTTTATTTTGATTTTTTTCTTCTTTTCCTTCGATTGCGTCCAATATCCACATTCACGTAATTTTCTTAAGTTCCATTATTTATTATTTCATTTTTTTGATTATTTCATTGGTGTGTTCGTCTAGATGAAAAATAGGAACTTCCGCTTTTCACGAAGTGGCCTTATCTCGATCCGCCCCTATTTTTCCGGAGTTCTTTTGTGTGGGGTATTTCTCCTTTCCGGCCTCTTCCTTTGAATCAAAGTCAAAGAAGCCAAAGCGTTTCTCCTGAATCGAACGCCTCCTAAACTTCCTGAACCACAAAGAAAAACAGCTAAAGAAAAAGAAAGCCGGAAAAAGGAGCGATTCCTTAACCATTTAACGCTGTTTTTCTTTAAACATATTATTTATTGAAAAGCGGCAGGACGGAAAAGCAAAGACGCTTCGATTCCTTTTGAAGAACGAATTGTTCTCGATGAAGTCAATTACCGATTATGCGAAGGTGGCAAAAACAAGCTTCGCATCGTCGCTAAAAGGTGCCATCCCCTCAGCCCATTACTATCAAATTCGAAGCAGAATCGCTATCCTTGGCATCGCTTCATTTTATAAATGAAGAATCGGGAGGAGTTTCAGGGGCCTTTGAAGCAGCAAGTTTGGCCATTTCTTTTTCGGTTTTGATTCCATCGTAACCAGCCAAAACTTCGCCCAGCAGCACAAAGACGATCGCGACGTAAAAGTTCCACTCCGGCCAAACAGGGAAAACGATGAGGGAGAGAATCGCCCCGATAAATGGGTTAGTCGAATAAAGCGCGGTCCCAAGAGCGATCGGAAGCTTGCGGAGACAGAACATCATGAGGGCGATCGAAATGCCATAGGCCAAGAAACCATCAAGGAGACCGAGGCCAACATAGCCCCATTGAGTCGAGAAGTTGCCGAGAGAAAGAGCAATGATGCTGAGGACGATGGCGGGCGTCAAACACTTAAAGAAACTGTATTCAATCGGATCCTTGTCCGCGATTTTCTTCGCCAAATTATTGGCAAATCCCCAGAAAATCGTGGTTCCGATAATGAGCAAAGCGCCCCAGTTGAAGGCGAATACCTGGCCCGGGGTAAAAGAGAGCAACACCGAAGCGCCAAGGACGATCGCAATGGCAAACCATAACCGCCAAGAGACCTTCTCATGGAAAAGGAAATAGGCAATCACCGCCGTCGAGACAATCTCGAAAGACTGAAGAAGTGAGGCGGCCTCCCCGCTCAATAAAGAAAGGCCATAAAAGAGCATCGTGTTGGCGCAGCAATCACAGATGTTCACCCCAAGGACATAAAGCCAATCTTTGCCTTTGAGAAACGGGTCTTTATCCCATTTGAAGAGACGGGAAAAACCGAAGATCAAGCCAAGGCCAACCGCGCCCCCCGTGTAGGTGAGAGCGGCAACAAGCATCGGCGGGAGATTCGGCAAGAGGAGTTTCCCGAGGGGAACATTCACGGCTGCGAGGGCGGCCGAAATTAACATGATCACATAGTATTTCTTCATATGTTTCTCTTTTTAAAGGGGTGATTATTCCCGGCAAAATTTCCCTGGATTTCTTTAAACGCTACAAATCGACTTCGCTGACCGGCTTCTTTTTCGCATCGCCCTTATAGCCGCGTTTCATCTCATACATCAAGGCATCGGCTTTCTCAAATTGAGAGTATAAGTCATCGCCATCATGAATTTCAACTATGCCATAGGCAAACGATAAGGGCGGCTCAAGAGCCTCGGCATCGATTTCCGCTTTGGCGAGGAGAACCTGAACCGATTTGAGGTCGCAATGATGGGCGGCTAAGACGAACTCATCGCCCCCGTAGCGGTAAAGCCGGGAATACTTGTTTTTGGCATGGAGCAAAATCTGGCTGACATTAACGAGGGCTTGATCCCCCTTTTCATGGCCTTGCCGGTCATTGATTTCCTTCAAGCCATTGAGGTCGATCATCGCAATAACCCCCTCTTTGACCCGTTTGTTCTGAAACATCAAGCGGAAACCGTCGCGGGAGAAAGCCCCCGTGAGCTGGTCATACATCACATAGCCGTAGAAGAGAATCACATAATAGAATGCCATCGCGAGAATCGCGGTCGACCAAATGAGGAAACGCAGCTTAAGCACAAGCTGGATAATCACGGCGGAAAAGATCGCGCCAAAGAGAAGAAAGATCGCCACCGTCTCCAGTTTCAAATCGGGTTTATCGGGTTGCTTTGTCGAATAATAAACAACGACTGAAGCATAAAAAGCATTGACAAAAAAAGGATAAAGAAAGAGGGGGCCGCGCGAATAAACGTTGCTCGAAGAAATGCTGAAAATCAAAGGATAAAAAAGCGAGATGACGCAAAGGATGATATTGACGGCTTCGGGGATGGCGAGAAGGATATCGCGACGCCTCAGCTCTTGTTTCCGATAAAGGAGGGCCGCCAAGATGCAAGCGAGCGGAGAGAAGGCAAAGTTGATGAAAGACGTTCCCCGGCGGAAATAAAAGGCGAGACCGTCATCGTCAAAGCCTTCGAGGAACGCATCGCACCAAGAGGCCATAAGCAGAATGAAAAGAAGCATGCTCTCATAGAAAAAAAGTCGCCGCATCGAGCGAGGCATAAGGAGGTTTTTGACGACCACGATGACAAAAACGAGCAAAACGAGCAAAGGGGCGAAATAGGCCTCCAAGCCTTCTTCAAACAGTGTTTTGGGGTCCATGGGTGTGTTCATTGAGTTTATATTAACACTTTTCTCTTAACCAAATCGGCGAGAAAAAGCCAAAAAAACACGGAGGATCACATACTGAACCTCACTTAAATAAATCAATGATAGAGAAGGATTTTGACGAAAAGACGGCCTTTGCGAGAGACCTTTTCTTCCCCTTCGTAAAGGAACTTCCCCTCGCCTCGAACGGCAATCAGCTCGCCGCCTTTTAATAAAGCTGCATTATTCTCAGCGACTTTGGCGCCAACGAGGACCGCCCCGCTCTCAACAAGACGCTGCGCCTCGAGGCGGGAAAGGGAGAAAACCTCAGCGATGATCGCGTCGATCCGTGGTGAAGAGACATTGATTCGTTTCTCTTCTTTCGCAAGGGAAAATGGGCAGTCTTTCGGAGATAAAAGCGTGCATTTCACCGCGGTGTGGCGAACACTGATGAGATTTTTTGCCACCTCGGAGGCAATCGCTTTGAAAAGGAAGACATAGGCTTCTTTCCCCTTGACCAAGATGTCACCGAATTGTTCTCGTTCATAGCCAAGGCTCATCAATGCCCCGAGATAATCCCGGTGACTCAACTCTTCGGCAAAGGCGGCTTT
>JBAYEZ010000056.1:0-6475 GCA_041667485.1 Bacilli bacterium | reverse complement strand
TCAGCGAGTTTGAAATTCAATCATGAACCTTTTCAGCCTGACTTCTTTGATCTTTTCACGGAGGAATTGGGCGCGCGTTTTGGCTCAAAAATAACGGCGAATAATCTATCGGTCGGCGGAAAAACATCGGATTGGGGTTCTGAAGACGCCCAAATCAACGCTCTGATTGCGAGCGCGCCGGATCTCGCTTTGATCCATTTTGGTATCAATGACCTTGGCGCCGGATCAAGCGCCAGCCATTATTACGACAACATGGAAAAGATCATTTTGAGTCTCAATAGCAAATTGCCGAATTGCGACATCATCGTTTTTTGCCCTTTTGCTCCCCATCCCGATATCTATGACTTTGATCGGTTCGACAAATACGTGGATAAAATTCATCTCCTTTCGACCAACTATGGCTGCAAAGTTATCAACCTGTTCGCTCTTTCGCGTCTGTTGAATCAGAAAAAAGACTTCTATGACGCGACGGCCAATGGCATTAACCATCCCAATGATTTTGGCCACCGGCTTTATGCTCAAGCGCTTTTGGCGAATTTCGTCAAGATTAAATAAAAGGAGGCTTTTGCCTATGAAAAAGATGAATGTCGTCCTACTTTCGGGTTTGTTCATTAGCATGGCGCTTGCCAGCTGTGGCGGAGAGGGATCCAGCGGAAATTCAACGGCTGGCGCTTCGTCCTCGTTTAATGTCGAGGTCGATCCGAATATCAAAGCCACGATCTCGATGCTGATCCCGAGCGGAAACGAAAACGAAACGATGATGATCGATAAGGTCACCGAGGGGTTCAATCTCAAGTTTCCTAACGTTACCATCGAGAAAAATTATGTTTCTGTCTCTTCCTATGAGGCCACCGTTCGAAACCAATCGATGGCGGGTTCCTTACCCGATATCGTTTGGACCAATTCGCCTGAATTCTATTTTCTAATTAAAAACAACATCGCCGAACCGCTCAACCCGTATATCAGCGCAAGCGAAGGGGCGGGGGATTTCGATTTCAAGACCGATTTCAAGACGGCTTATTTCGATATGGGATCGGCCAAAGGATCCTATTATGTGGTCCCGCGTTCGGCCGATTCCGTCGTCACGTTCTACAACAAGAAGCTTTTAAGCGACGCCGGCATCGATATGACCAAGATCAAAAATGGCTGGACTTGGTCTGATTTCACGTCCATTTGCGCCCAATATCGGACTTATCTTGACAACAATGGGCATAGCAGCGATTACTACCCCGTTGATGCCAATCTCCTAGGCTGGAATTCCGTTTCTTATCCGATGCTAAGGAGCTTTGGTTCCGATGTCCTTGATGAGTCGGGAAAAGTAATTATCGATTCGGCAGAAACGCGCACCGCTTTGGCCTTCATGCAAGACATGATCAGCAAACGTTACACCGTCAAAACTGGAGATACGTCCGGCTCTTCCTTCGAAATTGGCACAGCTCCGTTCATTTTCCAGAGTGCTTCGTTTTCGCTTTATGATGACAAACGGGTTCTTCACAACAACGTTGATATCGTGAACTTCCCTCTCATCACTGGCACAGGGACCCCGAGCACGCCGAAAATCGGCGCGGGCATTGCTGGTTATACGATCAATAAAAAAGCCTCGAATAAGGCTTTGTGCTGGCAGTATCTGAATTATCTCCTTTCCAAGGACGGCCAGAACGCCTTGGCTGAAGGCGGCTTGAATCTCGCACCGATTCGGAATGATCTCAACGATTACAAGACGGCGAAATGGGGCGAAGGCTACACCACGGCCAACCTCGACGCCTATTTGGTCTATGACGAATATAAGATCGCCGAGGAATATCTCGGTCGGGTCGATCCGAAATATATGGCCGATCTTCAATTGGCCTTCCAAGACATGATCAGCGACGCGACGATGCTGCGGAAAACGATCGAGAAGACGATTGATGATGCCGTCTCGAATTTTGAGGATGCCCTTAGCGCATAACCTTCATGCTTGGGCTCACCTTTCAACGTCCAAAATTTAACGCCAAGACCTCCAAGATGAAGCGAAAGGAGGCGCTGAGCGGCTGGCTATTTGCCTCTCCGCTTATCGTCGGCCTTCTGCTCTTCACTTTGGTGCCGATGGTTTGCTCCCTTTATTGGTCTTTCTTTGACTATGATGGTCTAACCACCAACAATTTCGTTGGTTTTGGCGAGTATGCCAAGATTTTCACGGACAAGTCGATGAGCCAAGTGGCTTTGAACACGGTCATATATACCTTCGTTTCAATCCCTTTGAATTTGATTCTTTCTTATTTGCTAGCCCTCTTGGTGAACAACGAGCATCATTTCACCAAGGTTTTCCGAGTTTTATATTACTTGCCTTGCGTGATCCCGGCCGTTGTCAGCGGCCTTCTTTGGAAAGATATCACGGACAACACTTATGGCATCTTCAACCAAATTCTGACGGGAATGGGGCTGCCGAAATTCAGCTTCTTTAGCGAAGCCTCGACTTCAATGTTTTCTCTCTTGCTCATGAATTGCTGGGGTATTGGGGGTGGCATGATTCTTTGGCTCAGCGCCTTCAAAAACATCCCGACGACTCTTTATGAGGCCGCCAAGATCGATGGCGCGAACGCTTGGCAGCGTTTCGCTCACATCACGATTCCGCTTTCGACGCCGATTATTTTCTTCAACGTCGTCACTTCGGTTATCGGGACGCTGCAATATAACGGCACTTTGGTCATTGCGGCCCGGGGTGGACGCGGCATCGACGATTCGCTCTATCTCTATGGGGTCAAGATCTATTGGGAGGCCTTCCAGCGCGGCCAAATTGGCTATGCCTGCGCCCTCAGCTGGACCCTTTGCTTAGTCATCTCGGTCTTCACGTTCGTTCTTTTTAAAACCTCGAAGTGGGTCTTCTATGGGGAGGATGCTTGATTATGACATGGCGTTTATCTCCCCGGACCAGCCGTTCTGGTGATGAAATCTACAAAAAAGACACCCAAGCCAAGATTTGGAATGACAGCAAGATTAGTTTGCTTTTCCTCGGAATGGCGGTTTTGGCCATCGTCTTGCTCTTCCCTTACGTTTTCATGGTCAACAAGAGTCTGATGACTTCTGAGCGCGTCATTGATCCGAATCCGAAATTCTTTCCCGATTGGGCCGATTTGCAATGGTCGAACTTCATCACGCTTTTTACCACGAAGCAAAACGACCTCGATTTCGGCAAAGCCCTTCTCAACACCTTCATCATTATCGCTTTTGATATCATCGCCATTCCGCTGTCTTCTTCGATGGCCGCCTTTGCTTTCGCCAAATTGGAATGGAAAGGTAAAAACGCGATTTTTGCATCGATGATGCTGACGATCACTCTGCCTGGCATCGTTACCCAAATTCCGCTTTATGTCATCTATTCAAAAATCGGCTGGCTCAATACCTTGCTTCCGTTTACGATTCCCAACCTCTTTGGCGGCGGTGCCATGTATATCTTCCTGATCCGCCAATACATGATGGGGATACCGAATGAGTTGATCGATGCGGCCAAGATCGATGGCTGCGGCAACTGGCGGATCTATTGGAACATCATTCTGCCCAACTGCCGGACGATTCTCATCTACATCATGGTCACGGTTTTCATGAGTTATTGGGGCGATTATTATGGTCCCTTGGTTTTCATGAACAGCTCCGATGCGCCTTACACATTCGCGTATGCGCTTTTCAAAAGTTCGGTCGAGGGCGATGCTTCGACCTCTCTTGCCAATATCCGGATGGCGGGCGGCGTCTTCATGACTTTGATCCCGACGATTCTATTCACCGTCTTCCAAAAAGAGCTAACCAATGGCGCCCTGACCTCGGGGCTGAAAGGATAAAATGCACAAGCGCGAACTTCGTTTTATTTTCTTACTCTCTTTCTTTGGACTTCTTTTGCCATCCTGCCAGAAGCCTTCCGTTTCTTCGACGAATTCGCTCAGCGGATCTTCCCAAACCACGAGCAGTTGGGATGGCAAGAGAATCGTTGATAACCGCGGGCTTTCAGCGGAGCAATACACCCGCATGAACACCGTTGGCACCGATGGGCTGGGCCGCGAATTAAATGCTGGCGACAGCGAGAATTCGCGTCAAGTCGGGATGTTCTATTTTCTTTGGCATGGCGCCCACGAAACGGGTATTTACGACATTACCCAGCTTTTAGCCAACGACCCCGATGATCTTTGGTCGCTGGAGGACAACCCTGCCAGCCCGATCAACGCTTTCCATTATTGGGGTGAACCTCTCTATGGCTATTATCGAAGCGAAGATCCTTGGATTTTGGCGCGCCATCTTGAGCTTTTGACGATGGCGGGAGTGGATTATTTGGTCTTTGATACGACCAACGCGGTGATTTATGCCGATACGGTTGATGCGCTTTGCGAAACGTTCATCGCTGCTCAGAAACAAGGCTGGAAAGTTCCGAAGATCGCTTTTTATACCAACTCTTCCAGCGCCAGCACCCTTTCGAGCATCTATGAGCGGTGGTATAAAAACTACCGCTACTCTTCGCTATGGTATTCGGTTAACGACAAGCCGCTGATTATTGGCGTTTCGTCCTCTCTTGATGACGCCCACTATGCCTTATTCGAAGATTTCTTCACCTTCAAGGAATCCCAATGGCCGACGATGCGCCCCAACAAAAAGGAAGGTTTTCCTTGGATGGATTGGGATTATCCCCAAACCAATTATAACGGCACAATGTCAGTTTCGCTGGCTCAGCATCCGGGTTCGGCCATGTCGCAGCAGGCCTTGTCCAATTGGGGACGTGGCTTTGACTTCAAGCTTTTTAAGAACAAGAGCGACAACGTCAACCAAGGAACGAATTTCCAAGGCGAATGGGATACGGTTTTCTCCAGCCTTGGCACCGATAACGAGGTCAGCAATGCCTTCGTGACGGGTTGGAATGAATGGATGGCTGTGAAGCAAAAACTCAGCGTTGATGTCCCGGTTTTTTGCGACACGTTCAACGAAGAGTATTCCCGCGACATCGAAATGATGAAAGGCGGCTATGGCGACAATTATTATTTGCAATTGGCCGAGAATGTCCGGCGCTTTAAATGCGGAGAGGCTCGCCATTACGTTTACGATGAGAAGACGATAGCGGTAGATGACTTTGCTTCCGGGCAATGGGATAACGTCAAGGCGGTTTATCTCGATATGGCTGGCGATGCGCTCAAGCGGGATTTTGACAACTGCTGCCGGAGTGCCAAATATACGGATGATTCGGCCCGCAACGACATCATGAAAACTTCAGTGACCCATGATGCGAGTTCTCTTTATCTCAAAATCGACTGCCTCAACGCCATTACGCCTTTGATTGCCGGGGACACCAGCTGGATGAACGTTCTGTTTGATTCCTGCCAGGAAGCCAACGTCAAATTCGCCCATAATTTTGACTTCATCATTCGGACATATTCTCCGGATGGCAAGGCGATTCTTGAAAAGCGGGGCGAGCAAGGCTGGATCTCGGCGGGCGAGGCCCGTTATGCCTATCAAGGGAAAACCTTGCAAATCGCCATCCCCTTGGCTTCGCTTTCTTTAAAAGAGAGCGCCGCGCATGTTCGTTTAAAGGTGAGCGACCACGTGAGCACGCCTGAAGACATCGCTGACTACTACGTTAGTGGAGACAGCGCCCCGATTGGACGTCTGGCCTATGAATATGGTTATTAATCGGAGGTTGTTTTTTATGGGCTTGGCCCTCGTTTCTCTTTGTTCTTCTTGCCATGGCGAAGCGGTGCCCGCTTCCTCGAGCGAGCCAACTCTTCCGAGCGATTCTCGAGCGCTTTCTCCTATCGATTATGCCTTGACGCATCTCGAAGGAGAAGATGTTCTCGGCCGCCGGGTTTTGCCCGCCGACAATTACCGCAAAGATCTCAAGAGCGTCGGCTTATTCTATTCGCTATGGGCCGGCCAACATGCCGATATCCAAAAAGCGATTTACAACGTCACTTATTTGTTGCGGAGCGAAGAGGGCCGCGCCGCTTTAGCCGACACGAATGACAACGCGCTTTCGGGTCTCAATCAATTCCACTATTGGGGTGAGCCGCTTTATGGTTACTACAACTCCAGCGATCCCTTTGTCCTTTCGCGTCATATTGAGTTATTGACTTTGGCGGGGATTGACTACCTTTGCATCGATGCGACGAACGCCATCGTTTATTATCAGTCGACGGAGACCCTTCTTAAGCTTCTTTTGAAATATCAGAATCAGGGCTGGAAAGTCCCAAAGGTTTGTTTTTATACCAACTCGATGTCTGGCAATACCGCCGAGCTGCTTTATTCGAATTTTTATACCCAGCTTGAGTATGCGCCTCTTTGGTTTTCGCTCGATGGGAAAAAGCCGTTGCTCATCGGCATTACCGAGAAAAACAATAAAGCATCTGACCAAACGAAATACGCCAGCTATTCCAACTATATTTCCGCGACGCTCCAGGCCTATTTCGATGTGCGGGAGTCGGAATGGCCGAATGGGGATTACAACGCCAATTCCATTCCTTGG
>JBAYEZ010000055.1:0-6480 GCA_041667485.1 Bacilli bacterium | reverse complement strand
TGCTGTCGATATCGGGGATTGAGCTGAGCAAAGCCCAGGTATACGGATGGGCAGGCGAATAGAAGACATCGGCGGCTGTTCCGTATTCAACGATCTTACCCGCATACATGACAGCGACCCGATCCGCCATGTTGGCGACGACCCCAAGGTCGTGAGTAATGAAAATAACTGACATATGGCGGGCCGCTTTCAACTTGTTAATCAACTCAAGAATCTGGGCTTGAATCGTAACGTCGAGGGCTGTGGTCGGCTCATCGCAGATCAAGATATCTGGATCGGCGGTGAGAGCGATGGCGATGACAATGCGCTGGCGCATGCCACCCGAAAATTCGAAGGGATACTGGTTAAAACGCCGCTCGGGCTCAGGGATGCCCGCTTCTTGCATGATGCGAAGCGCCCGCATCTTGGCTTCCTTGTGTGTTACACGGAGTTCGGAGACGTAACGGCGCCGTTCCGAAATGAAATCGGCATAATCCTTTTCAATATTCTTGAACGTAAAAAGACGTTCAACGATCGGGGCACGCAGCTGTTTATGGCGAGCGACAATCTCTCCGCGGAGGGCGCTGACTTCGGCTTTGGCCTTCTTTTTTGCTTCTTTTAAAGCCGCTTTATCGGCGACGAGAATCGGAGTTAAACGCGCCTTTTCTTTGCCGTAATTGGCTTCCGCTTTTGCCCTTTCTTCGATGCCGACGTTGTTTTTTTTCTTCTTGGCATGCTTCCATTCGCCTTTGGCGATCTGGAGAAGCCGCTCATCGTTTTTGAATTTAATCAACTCGTCGGAAATCAAATCATCGTACTTATGCTTCAGGTGGTCGCCATTGATGATCATGACTTCGGTGATTTGCTTGCCGATCTTCATGATTGGGTTAAGCGAAGAAAGCGGATCTTGGAAGATCATGCCGATCTTGGTGCCACGGATCCGGTGGAACTCATCTTCAGCGATCTTGGTCAAATCTTCGCCTTCATAGGTAATCGAGCCAGAATCGATGTGGGCTGAGGCGCCCAAAATACCCATCACTGTCTTGTTGGTCACGGATTTGCCCGAGCCCGACTCGCCGACAATGCAAAGCGTTTCGCCTTTATAAAGATCGAAGGAGACACCGCGAACCGCTCGGACATAGCCATCGTCCGTTTCGAAAGAGACGGCGAGGTTTCTCACTGAAAGAACAACCTTTTTCCCCGTAGGAACCGGGCCGACTTCTTCAGGGTAGGCAATCGTTTTGTTGGTTTTGATTTCGCTGTCCATAAGCCTACTCATTCGATCCTTTCAAAGACGGGTTAAACGCATCGCGGAGGCCGTTGCCGAACAAATTGAAGGAAATCATGATAAGCATCATCACGATTGAGGCGGAAACGATCATGTAAGGATGAAGGGCGATTTCGCCTTGGGCGTTCGATAAGGTGACACCAAAACTTGTGCCTTTGAAACCAAAGGCCGTCGGTAAGAGATAAGAAATGGTCGCTTCGGAGAAGATGACGCCGGGAATCATGAAGGCAGTGGCCGTGACGATTGTGCCGACGCCGTTGGGGAGAATGTGGCGGAAAATAAGCCGGGCATCCGAGGCGCCCAAGGTGCGAGAAGCCAAAACATATTCGCGGTCCTTAAAGCGGTAGAACTGACTTCGGGTCATGCCTGCCACCCCCATCCAGCCCGTTAAGCAAAGGGCAAAGAGGAAGGTCCAGAAGGTAGAGCCCATCAACATCGCAATCAAGGTCATCAAGACAATCCACGGCATGCCGCCGAGAATTTCGGTGAAGCGCTCCATGATGATATCGACCCAGCCACCAAAATAGCCAGACACTGCGCCCCAAATGAGACCGAACGAGAAATTGATGATCGCGCAAAGAACGCCGAGTTCAAGCGAGGTCAATAGACCTGAGAAAACAATCTTGAAGAAGTCGCGACCATTACTATCGGTACCAAAGAAATACTGCGGTGAAGAACAACTGGAAATCAAACCCTTATAATAGTCATAACGATAAAGCGAGCGGGTGCAGGTCAAAGAGACAACCGTGCTACCTTTCCAGGTGACGATCGACTCTTTGCTGATGGCGCGAACGGGACAATAAATTTCGCCTTTGGCGGTAAGAGCAAAGGCACCCGGGGCATACTCGCCCGTTGACGTATTGCCCGTAAAGGCATAGGTCATCCAACCTTTCGCGATGAATTCTTTGATGGAATCCGCATCGAAGACATAGGTATCATCGCCGAACGCGGCGTTGTAATAGTCGTAACGGAAATCGCCGAGCGTTAAAATGGCGTGATAGACATCCAGGGTCCCGCTGCCAGAGATCTTCCAGGCGTTGGTCGTGTTCGACATCATTTTGACGGCATCGCTAAAATTGATGGCGGAGAAGTCCGTCAATAAATCACTTGAAAGCGTAACCCCATCAATATAAAGAGCGGGGTAAGCCAAGGGATCCTGAGAGGTTTTGAGCGAGATTTCAACCGCGCTCGTGAAGGTGGCTGGGCGCCCGGCGGCAACATAGGAAGGATCGGCTTGAATTTTGGCGGCGATCGTCGTCGAATCAAGGGTGAAGTCCTGATAAGTGGCCGAATAATCCATCAAGGGGATTTCTGTCTCGAGCGTACCGTCATTATTGAGGTCGGCATAAAAATTGACGACGTAGTTTGGGTTATGGGCGCTAGTGCCGGCGTTGGCCTCGTCATTGAGGGCAATAGCCAAAGTATAATTCTCGGTCTTGTCGTAGGTGAAAGTGGGTGAATAGATGCCGCCATTCTTCGTCAATGTATCCGTCCGAATCAAAACGCTGCCGCCGTGGCCGTAGGCTTCAATCGTCTCCGAAAGGAGATTATAGGTTTCATCATGATAATAAACCCCGTCAAGTCCACCAACAATCGCATGGCTCACATAAGCGGTCGTCGCGGCCGGGCCTTTGGTTGCGGGATCGATGACGACATCTTGAACTTTGCCGGTTCCATCGAGAAGACCCGCATCATTCACGCCCCACCACTTCGGCGGAAGATAAGAGGAGGATAACGAGCTGGCATTGATGTCGTTTTGGTCGGCAAGCGGAACGATGATGGCCATCGCCATCAAAACCGCGATGATCCAGAAGCCCACCACCGACGAGCGGTTTTTCGTGAAACGTTTCAAAGCGTCTTTTAAGAAGGTGGTCGGACGGGCGCTAAAACGACGGTCATGAATTGAGGCGCCCACTTCGACATACTTAAAATCTTGGGAAGAATCAAATTCAACGGCGAATTTGGCGTCTTCTTTCTTTTCGGCTTTGCTCTTTTTCTTATTGAAAAACATATTACTTCGAAGCCCCCATCCGGATCCGCGGATCAACAATGCCGTAGGAGAGATCGATCACGAGGGTAGCAAAGAGACCAATGATAGTGTAAATTGCCATATCGACCATGACGACCGCATAATCCTTGCTGGTCAAAGCATCGACGAAGAGAGAGCCAACGCCCGGAATGCCATAAAGCTGTTCAAGAACCATGGAGCCAGAGAGAATGCCAACGAATTCGCTGATGATCATCGGGACAATCGGCACCATTGCGTTTCTTAAGGCATGGCGGACGACCGTCTGGGGTTTGGTCAAGCCTTTGGTTCGAGCCAAGAGCAAGAATTCGGATGACATTACCTCGGTGAGCTCGGCGCGGGTATAACGGGCGAAAGAAGCGATGGAGCCGAAAGATAAGGCACTGACAGGAATGATGTAGGCTTTGAAACCCAGAAGCGGATCGGCTTGGGCGTTAGCTTCGCTCGGCCAGCGGGTCGGAAGCCATTTGGTATTGTAGGCGAACCAAATCAATAAGAAGGAAATAAGAACAAAGGAAGGAACCGAAATGAAGATCATAATGATGGTCGAAATCGAGTTATCGATCCAAGTGTTCTTCTTGAGGGCTGCCCAAATACCTAAGCCGATCCCAAGGGGGATCGAGAAGAGAATCGAAATTACGTTAAGCCTCATCGAATAGGGAAGGCGTGCCATTTCAATCTGAATCGCGGACTTGCCAACCGAGAGGGTGGTTGACGTGCCCCAATCCCAGCGGGTCACGATGTTGGTCAGCCAGTTAAAATAGCGGGTCAACGTCGAATAAGGCGCGTAATAAAAGCTTTTACCGTTGGCATCGGTGATCACTTGAAGATTTAGATTGGTCGCAATGGTGTGAAGATCGGTGACCCGGTAATAATAGCCTAAGCTAACCTGGTCTTCCCAATACGAATATTGGGCAGAGAAAGTACCGGCCGGCGGTTCAACTCTCAGCTGTTGAAGCAAGATGTAGGTAAGAGAAAGAATGATAAAACCAGTGATAAAAATTAACAGTATTCTTTGGATGACGTATTTACCCATTGGTTGATGATCCTTTTTTCTTTCGCCCCATCAAATAGGGTTAATTATTATAACTTCATCATCACGCGTAGAACAAGACAAGACAAGTGCCGCCGACCTTTTTTAAAGGGTCGACGACACCCGTCTCAATTGCGTTCAAACAACGGCTTAGCAGCCAACGAAGGCGGTCGCATCTTGCTTCGCGCCGTAGATAGAGGCGGTCGCAGAAGTCGAAGCCGGAGTGCCATCAACCGTCACACCGGTCATGCCGACCGATTCAACGTTGAAGTAGGCATAAACTTCGATGGTGTTGTCGCCAATGAGGTCCGAAGAGTAGCTCACGAACATATCGTAAATGAAGCCGTGGGCAGTCTCTTCGCCACCCGCATCCGCAGCCATCGCAGTCGCGCACTGGGTCAGAAGATCTGTGACGAAGCTCTTCTTGATCGCAACTTGGAGTAAGCCGTCAGAGGCCGTGACCGAGACAACGTTCTTGTAATCGGCGCCAATCTCATCAGCGCTCACAAGCGTGTTCCAGCCACCATCGACGCCCCACTCGTTGGAGTCAAGGGCTTCGACATCGAGTTCAGCGATACCAAACGTCATTTCCGGCGTGACACCATCGGCCTTCTTCAAGGCGCAGGTACCAACGTTGATGTAAAGGTTGGTGTCGTCGTAGGTCGTTGGCTGAAGAATGACAGCGTTCTGAACTTTGCCATCGATCACAATCGATGGATATTCGGCAGAGCTCCAAAGCGCATCGTAACTCCAGTTCTTGCCATCATAGCTAATCGGATGATCCGGATTCACTTCTGCGGTCGGGAAGCCAAAGTTAGTGGCGAAGCCAATCGAGAGGCCATCCGAGCACGGGGTGTTCATGAAACCCAACGGGTCCATGGCGCTGCCGCTAATCGAACCAAAGGCGAAGTCGAATTCACCATGCTGCATCGCATCGTAGGTATCCATGTAGGACGAACCACCAACTTCGAAGGCAACATTGAGTTTGAAACCCATATCGGCACAGGCGGCGTTGAAGGCATTATTGATGTAAGGCAGAACCTTCGCGCCATAGGTGTCTTTCATGCTGTCGTAGAAGAATTTGGCCGAGATATTGATGGTTTTCGGCTCAGCAACCGTGCCAGCGGTATACGCTCCCGCATCAACAAGCGAGGTCATCGCTTTCCGGAAGAGGGTTTTAGCCAAGGCGAGACTGTAACCATCGGCTGCGACATCGGTGATATTCTTGAGCGCGGCTTTGCCAGCATCGCTGTTGCGGTAAGACAAACCTTGCTCTGGATCGGTCATATAAGCTTCGGAGAGGAAACCAAGAGCGGCGTTACGGCCCATCGCATTGGCGAGCTCGGTGCGGTTAATGGCGAAGTAGCAAGCATCGAGGAAGTCCGGATTGCTCATGACAGGCTTGACAGTCCACTTCGGAGTCGAATGCGGATAGAACGAACCATTCTTGCCGAAGAATGCGTCATACTGCTTGGCGGTGCAGGAGTTGGTGTTCAACTTCCAAACCGAGGTGCCATAAGTATGAAGTGCGTTCGCATCACTCTTGTGGGTGGCAACATACGTTGACGGAATACCAACATAGTCAATTTGGTTGGCCAAGAAAGCTTTGTAAACGGCAGCATCATCGGTCTTAGTATCGATAATCTTTTCAGTCCAGCCATCATAGTGGTAGCTGGCGGCATCAAAATAACTGGCATTCTTGGCATAGACAAGTTCGACGTTCTGCTGCCAATATTCCGGGACAAACTGACCAACCGAGAGGATGTTATCCATCGTCGCGGCATAATTCGTTCCATCGCCAATCGTGCCGTAAGTCTTGGCACCAGCCGAAGCATCACCATTGCCGATTGCAGTAATGAAATCCATCGGAAGCGGTGAGAAGAGGTTCTCGGTCATGTCGTACATGGCATAATAGGGAACCTTCGGAGTCACATATTCGAATTCGATCGCTTTGGCATCGGCGTTGATCTGAATGCCGACATCATCCCATTTACGGGTCTCTTTCGGTGCAGCCATGTAGGCGGTGACACCGGCGAAACCGCTGGCGTTCGACGCGATATCGGTCGCTCTCTTTAACTTGTTGTCGATCATGCACTTAAACGGAGTGAGATAGTCCTCAAGGGCGATCTCGCGACCGTTATAAGCGGAATACTT
>JBAYEZ010000054.1:0-6486 GCA_041667485.1 Bacilli bacterium | reverse complement strand
GCCAAACCCGCGTTGGAATAAAGGAGCCAGCGCCGATGGGTGACACCATTGGTCTTGTTGTTGAATTTCTCAGGGAAAAGCTCATAGAAATTCTTAAAGGTGTAGGTTTCGAGGATCTGGGTGTGGAGTTTGGCGACACCATTGACGCTAAAGCCCGCATAGATTGCCATGTTGGTCATATGAATCTGACCATCTTTGATGATCTGCATCGCGTAGCGTTTGTCACTCGAGACCCCTTTCTCGTTGAGAAAAAGGTTAAAGCGGCGATTGATTTCTTCGATGATCATGTAAATACGCGGGAGGAGTTGTTGGACGTATTGAACCGGCCAACGTTCGAGCGCTTCAGGCATCACGGTGTGGTTGGTGTAGGCGATCGTGTGGGTCACCACATCCCAAGCCTCATCCCAGCCATAGCCATACTCATCCATCAAGAGGCGCATCATCTCCGGAATCGCCAAAATCGGGTGGGTGTCATTGAGCTGAAAAACATAGGAATCCTTGAAATGGGTCAAGTCACCGTAGCGGCGTTTTTCGCCGCGCATGCAACTTTGCAAGCCCGCCGAAACAAGGAAGTACTGCTGGCGGAGGCGGAGGAGACGACCATGTTCGGTCGAATCATCCGGGTATAAGCCAAACGAGAGTTCTTTAAGAGTGCGAAGGTACTCGTCAAACGAGCAATCAGTCGGCAGATTGTCTTCCGAGGGCTCGGCGCTCCAAAGCCGAAGCGAGTTGGCGACGCCATTGCGATAGCCAACGACAGAAACATCATAAGGAACGGCGCGGACGCTTCGGGTGTTGACCGTCCGAATTGCATAGGAGCCATCGGGTCTCAAATAGGTTTCTGCGTTGCCATAGAATTTGATATCGACGGCGTGCTTGGGCTTTCTCACTTCGAAAACGAAGCCATTCGAGAGCCATTGATCTGGCAACTCAACTTGGCGGCCTTCGACGAATTTCTGACGGAAGAAGCCGTACTCATAACGGATGGTGTTGCCATGCACCGGATAGCCTAAAGAGGCGGCGCTATCGAGGAAACAGGCGGCCAAACGACCAAGCCCGCCATTGCCAAGTCCCGCATCGGGTTCCATCTCTTCGAGTTCATTGATATCAATGCCAAGTTCGGAAAGACCATCCTTGGCCACATTATAGATGCCAAGATTCTGCATGTTGCTCACCATGAGACGGCCAATCAAGAACTCCATCGAGAAGTATATGCACTGCTTCCTTCCGCTCTTGAGGATATCCTCACGGCAGTTGCGCCAAGAATAGCCAGCGTAATCGCGAACCATCTCGCCCAAGATGTCGTAGCGTTCCGTCACATGCGAATCGGGGACGCTCCGGCCATACTTTTCGCTTAATCGACGTTCGAAATCCTGTTTGAAATCCAACTTGTTTTGAAACATATATTCTCCTTAGATAATGTGGGGTTTGCTCAAGCAAAACGACTAAGCGGCTTTCTTTTTCGCCTTGGCCCTTTCGGCTTTCGGCGCCGCCTTCACCGGCTTTTCTTCGACCGAGGCTTTCATTTCGGGAATGGCTTCTCTTTCGAGGCGAGTTACCTTCCGCTTCAAGATCAATCCGGCATAACTGCCCAGTTTGATCGTGACATGGTAAGGCCGATTCTCCGGTCCTCCTTCGTAACTTTCCAACGGCAAACCATTGTATTGGTTATAGCCGCCATAGATGTCTTTGTCGCTATTGAAGATTTCCTCGTAGAGGCCTTTGTAGGTGCAGCCAACATCGTAGTTTTCATAATAGTTCGGCGTCATGTTGTAAACGAAAAGCAAATCGCTCTCCCCCACTTCACGCTCAAAGGCGAAGACCGACTGATCGGCATTGTCGACCATCATCCAACGGAAATGGGACGGGTTATGCTCCTCGACGTGCATGGCCTCTTCCGACTGATAGATCAAATTGAGGTCGCGGCATTCCCGTCGGACCGAATCGTGCTTCGGAAAGGATAAAAGATTCCAAGGAAGCGAACGATTTTCGTTCCATTCATCGAAGCTCGCGAGCTCATTGCCCATGAAGTTGAGTTTCTTGCCCGGGTGGCCATATTGATAGGCGTAAAGGTTGCGGAGAAGTGCAAATTTGGTGTCGTAATCGCCAAACATCTTGTTAATGAGCGTCCCTTTGCCGTGGACCACCTCGTCGTGGCTGAGCGGCAAGAGGAAGTTATCGCTATAGAAATAGGCCATCGAGAAGGTAAGCTTATTGTGCTCCCACTTCTTGTAAATTGGGTCTTTCGCGTAGTACTTGAGGGTGTCATTCATCCAGCCGAGATCCCACTTGTAATCGAAGCCAAGTCCGCCATATTCGACAGGTTTTGTCACACCTTGAAAGTCGGTCGAATCTTCGGCGATCATCATCACGTCCGGATGCTCGCAATGGAGTTTTCCATTGAGCCGGCGGATAAATTCAGTCGAACCAGCGTTTTCACCCTTGGCCTTGTCGCCATCCCAATAGACGATATTGCTAACCGCATCGACGCGGATACCATCGAAATGGAAGTAACAAAGGAAGTAATTCATCGCCGACATCAAGAAACTGCGGACTGGGTCTTTTCCGAGGTCGAACTGGCAGCTTCCCCACGGCGAAAAGGTGTGAGCTGGATCGCTATATTCGTAGAGGCACGAACCGTCGAATTCACGGAGGGCGTAGTAGTCGGTCGCGAAATGGACCGGGGCGAAGTCGAGAATGACGCCTATGCCCGCTTCGTGGCAGCGGTCGACGAAGCTCATCAACTGTTTCGGATTGCCATAACGGCTATCGACGCTGTAGAAGCCAGTCGCCTGATAACCCCAGGAACCATCGAATGGATACTGGGTAATCGGCATAATCTCGACATGGGTATAGCCCAAATCTTTCACATAAGAAATCAAATAGTCCGCCACCTCTTCATAGGAAGGATAGCGATCGCCGATCTTGCCTTTCCAACTGCCGAGGTGGACTTCGTAGATCGACATTGGCTTATCGAAGTTCCGATTTCTGCCTTTACGGTAAAAATCATCGTGCCAAATGAAGTTCTGAATATCGAAAATCCGCGAGCAGGACTGCGGTCGCATCTCGCTATAGAAAGCAAAGGGATCGGCCTTATCGACGTACTGTCCGTGAGCATTTTTGAAGTGGAACTTATAGGATTGGTAATCATGGAGGTCCGGGATGAAGGTTTCCCAAACGCCTGCCACATCCACTTTATTCATTTTGTTGACGCGAACATCCCAGCCGTTCCAATCGCCGATGACCGAAACGTCTTCGGCGAGCGGCGCGTAGAGGCGAAACCAAACGCCATGAAGCGTGACAGGTTTATCGCCTTTTTTCGTGACAGGCAGGGCGCATTCGCCGAAATGTGCCCCAAAATAGTCGAAAGCATGGGTCGTTTGGCCCATTAAATAATCGTTCAAGATCCCAAATGCCATTCGTGATTCCTCACTATGTTACGTCTGAATCATAGTATAAGAGTTTTACTAGGTAAGATAAAGCCTCAAAGGGGCTTTCCGTTCCCTTTTCGCCTCTTTTTTCATTTGAGCGGGCTTTTCGCACGGCAAAACGGGAAAAGGAAAGAAACAAAAACCGGTAGAATTAAATAAAAATAGCCTCGCAAGCGAGAAGCAAGAAAAAGGAGAAGAATTACTTCTTTAATTGCTCGCCAAAGCCTTCATAAATCAAATCGGCCATCAGGTAACGGATCTTAGGCGTATCGGGCAAGCGTCTATCGATAAAAAGTTGGGCATCGCAGGCGAATTCGCGCGTGAAGAAGCACCAAAGGGCAAAAGCATCTTCGGGGTGGGCGAGGGGGAAATAGCGAATGACGGAGCGGATGGTCAACTCGACGTTGGCTTTAAAAATCGCGAAGTCCGAAGCCTTCTCGTATCGGGGGAAGACCCGGCAATAATTGATAGCGAAGGCATCATGGGTCCTCAGCGCGATATGCTCGTCCATCACATGGGAGAAAAAGTCATGGAAATCCGAGCAAAGCGGCGCCCACTTGAGAACGGAATCATAATAGTCAGAGGCCGCTTTTTCGTCGCAGAGATTGATTAAATTATCCTTATCGTGGAAATGATTGAAAACCATGAATTCAGAAATGCCAAGGCGTGCGGCGATTTCCCGGGTGGAAAAACGATTGGGCTCGCTTTCGCCAGCCACCTCAATCGTCATCTCGAGAATTTTGAGATCAATCTCTTCCATGTTCCTATTCCCCCTCCTTTCGGAAGGCCTTGATGCCTGAAATCGTCACCTTTTGCGACATTTCACGATAGTTCGCGACATCGCTATAAAGGCCGGAAAGAACAAATTGGGCATCCATCAAAAGCCGGCGGAAAAAGGAGGACCAAAGCAAAAAGGCTTCCTCGGGTGTCCGCTCGCCGAAATAGGGCTCCAATAGATCGCGGTGGGCGAGGAAGAAATCGTAATAGCGTCGGAACGTTTCCGGGTTGCTAACGAGGCGGGAGGAGGCCGCCGAATAATTCACCAAGAAAAGCGTGCTCGCGGGTTGGGAGAGAAAATGGTTGAGGACCCGGCTCGAAAAAACCTCGAGAGTATCGCCTTCTTTCACCCAGGCGGAGAAAATCTGGTAATGCTCTTCGCAAATCAAATAAATCGCGCGCGAAATTAAAGTCTCTTTATTTTTGAAATGCTGGAAAAGCGTCGCCTCACTCACCCCGCAGGCCTCAGCGATGTCCTTGGCTGAACAATCGACATTGGCCGCCGAAACACCGCCGCGAGAAATCGTCTCGGCAAGGAGTCGCTTCTCGAGATCGGGTATCGCTTTTCTGCTCATATTCCTTCGTTATTTTTAAACCTCCCCCGCTCAAAAAGCAACCCAAAAGAACGGTTTTCCAAAGGGAAGAGATGGGAGCGCCATATCCGCTCTTTGCCTCTTCTGAGGAAAAGCGTAGAATCGTAAACGATATCAAAGGAAGCAAAAAAACAATATGGCAAAAGTCATGGCTGTCAACGCGGGATCATCGTCTTTGAAATATAAGATGTTTGAAATGCCGCAAGAAGGGGTGATTTGCTCGGGCATCGTCGACCGCATCGGGCACGAGGACGGCATCTTCAAAATCAAATACAACGGCGAGAGCCATCAGGAAGTCTTGCCGATCAAAGACCACGCCCAAGGTGTTCAATTAATCCTCGACGCCATCAAGAAATACCAGATCGTCAAGGATCTCTCCGAGATTGCTTGCGTCGGCCACCGCATCGTCCAAGGCGGCAAATATTTCAGTAAATCCGTTCTCTTTGACAAGGATACTGAAGCGAAGATCACGAAGTTGATCCCGCTCGATCCGCTTCACGCCCCCGCTCACCTCGTCGGTTTCCACGCTTTCAAAAAAGCGCTCCCACAAGCTATCGCTATCGCCGTTTTCGACACGGCGTTCCACCAGACGATGGCCGCCGAAGACTACCTCTATCCGATTCCTTACGAAATGAGCGAAAAGTACGATTGCCGCCGCTATGGCGCCCACGGCACTTCGCATAACTATCTCGCCGTCAAAGGCCAAGAGGACTTTCTCAAAGGCAAAACAAACACGAAAATCATCTCCTGCCACATCGGCTCGGGCGCTTCCCTTTGCGCCATTCTCAATGGCAAATGCGTGGCGACCTCGATGGGGCTCACCCCGTTAGGTGGCGTCATGATGGGAACCCGAAGTGGCGACCTCGATCCCTCGGTCATGGATTATCTTTGCAATTGCGAACATAAGAGCGTCGACGAGATGTATGACATCTTCAACAAAAAGTCCGGCTTGCTCGGCGTTTCAGGCGTCTCAAATGATACCCGCGACATCGAAGCCGCCATCAAAGCGGGAAACAAACGGGCAATCATCGCCGGCGATCTCTTCGCCCGGCGCGTCGCGGATTTCATCGGTCAGTACTTCGTCCGGCTCGGCGGAGCGGATCTCATCATCTTCTCGGCGGGCATCGGCGAGAACAGCGCCTTCTTCCGCGAGAAAATCCTCCACGAAGTCGAAAAAGCCCTCAAACTTGACATCGACTACAAACTCAATGAAGCCTCCTCAGGCAAAGAAGCCTTGATCTCCACCGCGAAGAGCGCGATCAAAGTCGCCATCATCCCGACCGACGAAGAAGTGATGATTGCCCGCGATTGCTACAAAGCTCTCCAAGGCACACTTTAATATCGAAGCCGATCAAGAAAGCTGGCGCAGCCCTTCAAAACGATGGAAGGAAGCATCAAAAGCCAGGATCGTTCTCTTTTCGTTATTCGTCCGGCCGTTCCTATAATGAAGCGCGTAGGAAAAGAGGCGGCTTTCGCTTCCCCATAGTGGCTTCTTGTAAAAAGGGAAGCGTGTGGACCGCCAAAAGGCATCGGCAATCATGACATTATGAATCTCGGCATAAGCTTTTTCCGCCTCGGGAAGGCGGTCGAGAAGTAACGAAACTGAGGCAACGTTTCCTTCATAAACTTCCCGATTCTTCTTCCGGAAAAGGTTGACGAAGTTTAGCGAGCATTCAAAATACGAT